>JAFAIO010000502.1 GCA_019236675.1 Verrucomicrobiota bacterium | reverse complement strand
CTCGTGCTCGTGCTCGTGCTCGTGCTCGTGCTCGTGCTCGTGCTCGTGCTCGTGCTCGTGCTCGTGCTCGTGCTCGATGCGTGAATGACGGGGTGCTAGTTCTGTCAAGCTTTTCCCCGGCAAGCTCGTTTAAAATGCAACGACGGTGCGACTCGATACCGCGTCAGGAATCTCGAGGACGAGGACGAGCACGAATAGAGGCCTTCCGGCCTACGCAGACTGCAGTTGCTTTGCGATAGCCTCAAGCTCAGACGTACCCAGGTCGAAGGGGCGGCCGTTGGCATCAACCAGATGCGCGAGGCCGTTGCCGCATACGATTGCTAGTGCTCGATCTTCTGTCGCAGTCGTGAAATAGGGTTTTCGTTCGGGCGACCATGCGACCAGGTTCTTTCGAGTCTTACCATTTGGTAGTTGCCAGGAGTAGTTCCAATATCGATTATTTTTTACCTGGTTTCCGGATAGAATCGCGGCTTCGATCGCTGCGGGATTAGATGCGGTGCGGCGCAGGCTTTTTGCGTTGTGAATCGCAACAGCGGTCAGCGCCCAGACCAACAGGACCCCAAACGCGAATGCGATTGCGAAAGCCCAGAGTGTGCTCCACCTCAAAGGTAATGCGTCGATTGCCCAATTCGTCGTGGCAATTTCCGGGCGACCTTGCAGATGATAAACCTGCAGCGGTTTCTCGTGATGAAACTCTCCAAACACGAATGTCCAGCGTTGGGACTTAAATTTTTGTCCCTGCATGGCATAATCAATTGGCAAATTTGCTGTACTGAGCACCACCGTTGAGACGATGTCGCCGTGCGCTGTCGCTTGGGGGACCTTAACTGCGTTTTTCGCGATTTGTGAATCCGAGAAGAGCCCCGGATAAACCAAAGCAAAAAGCAGGATTAAAAGCGCGAGCGGTATCAGCGATATTGTGAATCCGATGGCAACAATTGAGCCGGTAGCAGTGTTTTCCGTGACCTTAAGCGGCCGAATGGGGATGATTCGCATGTAGTTCAAAAGCTGGGGTTCAACTTGGGTAGTCCAAACTGCCACGCGCCTCGCTTCTAAAGCGGAGTGCTAGAGTGGAACCGGCACATAGGATTTTCGGAGAAGGACGGGTCGCTATTCGAACAGAGGCAGGGTTCGCGTGATTTTTGATGTTCCATTCATGTTTCGTACACGCGGGAGGGGTGTTACAGAATTAGGATAGAAATCAGCAAATAGCAAATAGCGCGCTACGCGAATAGCCGATAGCCAATAGCCAACCGCGGTGGGGAGTGATGACAAATGCTGGCCGACCGACCCAGTGGGACGCCTCAGACCCATGGGTCTCTCGGTCTCATAATCCCCATAGGTCCCGTCCCTTTCTGGTTCAAGCGCGTATTCGCGCCACCAGCCCCAATTGGCTATTGGCTATTGGCTATGCGATTAGCTGCCCTTCGTCAGTCCTCGTATTACAGAACCGATCACGGCGCCTGCGCCGGCGTCCTCTACCCGCTCGACTGTTCTCGGCAAATACGGTTGAAGTGCATGCGCAAGATTTGACAATGGCAGGGACTGCAACCAGACCCGTCCTGGTCCGGTGAGGGCTGCGAGAAAAATTCCGTCTCCACCAAACAGCATGTTTTTGATTCCAGGCACCCGGGTTATCTGAAAACCGACGGATTCCTGGAACATGCCTACGTGGCCAGGATGGACTCGGAGCGTCTCGCCCGGTTTCAGATCGTACGTCACCACTTCACCATCCAGCTCAATCCAGGCATGACCGGTGCCGGAGACCTTCTGGAGCAAGAAACCGTCTCCTCCAAAAATCCCGGCACCGAGGGATTGCTGAAAGGCAACGTTTAGCTCAACTCCGTGGGTAGCACATAGGAAACCGTGACGATGAACCAGGTAAGTCTCGCTTGGACTGATCTCAAGGAAAAGGATGCTCCCCGGTACCCGGGTCGCGAACGCTAAGAGACCTTCGCCGCCCTCGGCTCGGTAATCGGTCATAAACAATGAGCCGCCTCCGGCCATCCGCTTCAATGCGCCAAAGAATCCGCCACCACCGCCGAATTGGGTGGTCGTATTCATGGTGATCGCGCTGTTCATCCAGGAAAGCTCACCCGAAACCGCGAACACGCCTTCGCCCGGATTTAACTGCAGTTCAAGCACCGGCAAAGTCGTTCCGATGATGCGATAGTTCATAGATTTTTAAGGCTGCTATTGATCGATCGTTAGGGTGGAAATGTCGAGCGAAAGGGGAGGGGGAGCGAAACGGCGAAGGGGCGACACGGCGATACGGCGACACGGCGAATGCTTGGGTTTTGCGTGATCTGACGATTTTGTCCCGAAGGGACTTAAGGACTCAGCCCTGACTACGCAAAGCCTACGTCGCGGCCAGGTTTTCGGCTCGGCAAGACTGATGGCAAGGGCGCGCCAAACCGTAGCGACGGCGGCCTGGGGTTTTAACCTGGGTTTTAACCCCAGGTATCGCCCAAAAAACGTCACGCCCTTAAGGGGCGGAAGATAATCGTTGCGCACTCAAATCAATTACTCATTTCACCGTGGGCAAAGTTGCACCTTTTTGCCGCCCCCTTTCGCCGTGTCGCCGTGTCCCCCATTGCCCCTTCGCCGTTTCGCCCTATCGCCGTTTCGCTACAACTGCGTCACCGCTCTTCTCGAAATGAGCTTCTGCAGAACGATAAAAATCAACAGCAACACCCCGATCACGATTTTCGTCCACCAGCTGTTCAACGTGCCGTTGAAGTTGATCAGGGTTTGGATCAGGCCAAGGATCAGGACTCCCATCAATGTTCCCGGGATAAACCCAACGCCGCCGGTGAGCAGAGTCCCGCCAATAACGACTGAAGCGATCGCGTCTAACTCTAGGCCGACGAACGAGGCTGGGTTGCCTGATTGCATGTAGAACGTCGCCACTACGCCGCCGGCCGCAGAGAAAAATCCAGCAAGCGCGTAAGTGAGGATTTTGGTCTGGCCGATTGGCAAACCCATTAACCGAGCGGAGTTTTCGTTCGAGCCGATCGCATAAATGTTGCGTCCAAAGCGGGTAAAACTAGCGATAAAGGTCGCCACGAGAACCGAGGCCAGGAAACACATAGCAGTGAACGGCAGGACCGCTTTTGGAGCGACCAGGATAGAAAGCTGCGGCAACACTTCGCCGTAGAACGGATGGTCGATCCCGATCGATTCAGGGTAAATGACAAAACCGAGACCGCGCAGGCAAAACAATCCGGCGAGTGTTACCAGGAACGGAGGCATCTCAAAAAAATGAATGAGGCAGCCCATGACAGCACCAGCGAAGGTCCCGGCGCAAAGAGCGATCCCCATGGCTAGAAACGGGTCGCATCCGACCTGTAGCAGCTTGGCGATGAGAATCCCGACAAAAGCCACCATTGACCCTACGGAAAGATCGATACCACCCGATAGAATCACAAACGATTCGCCGACCGCCGCGACCCCGACAAAAGCGTTATCGTTCAAGAGATTCACGAACACCCGCGGCGTCCCAAAATTAGGGTAGAGCGCGGCACCGGTGCCAAACACTGCCACCAGAACAACGGCAGTAGCCAGGAGGGGGATGTACTTAGGATTTAGGCGAATCATGCCGCGCAGTCGTTGGCAGATGGCGAGGCAGCCGAGAGCCAACCGGTTTTAAGAATTTCTCAAGGGGACTAAGCACCCAAGCGAGCCTGGCTCGAAATACTTCACTTTGGAGCAGGCAGACGGCGATAATCACCAGCGCCTTCGGCACCGGCGCGATATCAGAACTGACATTTTTGGCGTAGAACGTGGTCGTCAGAGTTTGGATAAACAAACCGCCGACAACTGCGCCCACCAGATAAAAACGCCCTCCTTGGAGCGAGGTACCGCCGACTACGACTGCTAAAATCGCATCCAGCTCAAGATAGAGGCCGATATTGTTCGCGTCGGCGCTCTTGATATTTGAACATGCCACCAGTCCGGCGAGGCCCGCGCAAAGCCCTGAGAACGTATATACCAGGAACTTTACTTGCTTCGCGTTGATGCCTGAGTAACGGCTGGCCTCGTCGTTGTCGCCGACAGATTCGATAAAGAGACCCAATGCGGTTCGCCGGACCAGGAAATGCGTCAGCAACAACATCACCACCACGAGTGTCAGCGTAAAAGGTAGTCCGAATAGATGGCCGTTCCCCAGGTACACCATGGTCGGGTCCAGGAAATTGATGATCTGGCCTTCCGTGATCAGCTGAGCAATACCGCGTCCGGCCACCATTAAGACCAGGGTTGCCACAATCGGTTGGATGCCGAACCCGGCCACCAACAAACCATTCCAGGCGCCAGCTAACACCGAGATGCACAACGCCGCCACAATAGCGACACCCGCCGGCAGATGCTGGGTCACCAGGAGCCGGGAAGACACGGCCGCGGCGATTGCCATCACTGCGCCGACGGAGAGATCGACTCCACCCGTCGCAATAACCAGAACCATGCCCAGGGACAAAAGCATCACCTTTGCGCCCTGGTTCAGGACATCGATACGAGAACCGTAAAGGTGGCCGTCCAGTATCTGCAGGTGGAAAAAGCCCGGAGTGAAAAACTGGTTGAAGAGCAGAAGAAGCGCGAGCGCGCCAACCGTCCAAAAAATCCGTTGCCGGCGTAGCGCAAGAAGAATGGCCGCAAAGGCAATCCAAAAAATCAGGTCAGATAACGAGTCGCTCATGCCTCCGCGCGTTCCGAGCTGTGACTTGCAATGGACTCCACGATAGCTTGCTCGGAAATCGCTGCTTCTGTCAATTCATCAACTTTGCGGCGGTCGCGCAGGACCACGACTCGCTGGCTTTGCCGGACGACCTCTTCCAGTTCGGAACTAATGAAAAGCACCGCCAGACCATCTTGGCGGAGGGACTGAATCAGCTTCTCGATCTCCGCTTTCGCTCCCACGTCAATCCCTCGAGTGGGTTCGTCCAAGATAAACAATTTCGGCTCCGTTGCTAGCCATCGGGCAAGCAACACCTTTTGTTGGTTTCCGCCGCTCAAGTTTCGGACGACTTGTTCCCGGCTGGGCGTCTTGATGCCTAACGAATTAATGAAACGGTCCGCGAGCTTGTCTTGCTCGGCAATGGATAAGCGACGCCAGCTGCCACGGCTCGCCTGCAGGGCCAGCATGATGTTTTCCCGGACGGTTAGGCTGGGTATGATCCCTGCCACCTTCCGGTCCTCCGGAGTCAACGCGATCCGGTAGCGGATGGCCGTGCGCGGCGATCTGAACTTGACCGGCTGACTATTGATCCGAATGGACCCTTGGTCTGGATGATCGACTCCGAAGAGGAGGCGAGCGGTCTCCGTACGTCCCGAACCGAGCAAGCCGGCTAGCCCCACGACTTCTCCGGGGCGGATATCGAGATCCAGCGGTTGGATTGTGCCCTTCTTCCCCAGGCCGCGGGCTTCTAAGATCGGTGTGTCCGATCGGATGGTGGCGGTGCTGGCCCGCGTTTGTTCGAGCGCTTCTACGTGTCCCAAGGTTTTACCGATCATGTGAGACACCAGATTGATTCGCGGCAGCTCCTGAGTAGCAAAACAGCCCACCCGGCACCCGTTTCGTAAAACCGTGATCGAATCGCTGATCTCGTAAACTTGATCCAGAAAATGAGTAATAAAAATGATGCCGAGACCGTCCTGCCGAAGGATGCGCAGCTTCTTGAACAGTTCGTCGACCTCGGTTTTGTCGAGGCTGGATGTCGGTTCGTCCAAAATCAAGAGCTTGGCGGAGATATCGAGCGCCCGAGCGATGGCTACCATTTGCTGAATCGCAATCGAATAAGAAGAAAGTTGCCGATTGACGTCCAGAGTAAGGTCGAGCCTCGCCAAAGCAGCGCGCGCCCGTTTCCCAATTGCACCCCAGCGGATCGCTCCTAGCCAGGTCGGCTGGCGCCCGATGCAGATGTTCTCCGCTACCGATAAATGAGGGATGAGATTCACCTCCTGATAGACGGTGCTGATTCCCAGTGCCTCCGCTTCTCGAGGGGATTTAGGCGCGATTTCCTGGCCCGACAACCGGGTCTCACCTGCATCTCGAGGAAATACGCCGGTCAATACTTTGATCAACGTGCTCTTGCCGGCCCCGTTTTCGCCCATCAGGGCATGAATCTCTCCAGAACGAACCACGAGATTCACGGCGTCCAGCGCCTTGACGCCCGGGAAACTTTTGCTTAGGCCGGCGATCTCTAAAAGCTGCGTGGACACGGGGGTGTGAGAGGTGAGAGGTGATAAGCTGTTGCTGCCGTTTCTGGTCCGGAGCGTTGTCGTGCAGAATGATCAGTGATGGACGTTACCTCTCACCTCTCACTTTTCACCTCTCACTTCTCACGCGAAGCCAGGCGCTCAGCCCTTCATTGCGAGCGCCCGGCCCAGAGACTAAGAGGTTAAACTCTTAGTACTGCCGTTTGGGAAGCTCTTCGGCCGCTTGGGCCTGTTCGTAAACGCCTTCTTGGGTGACCACCCGTTTCGGCACCGCCTCGCCCTTGGCCACTTTCTCGACAAGGTCAAAAAGCTGTGGACCAAGCAGCGGATTGCACTCAACCGTCACATTGAGCTTGCCATCCTTCATCGCCTCAAACGCTCCGCGGACGCCGTCGATTGAGACAATCTTAATATCTTGTCCGGGCTTAATCCCGGCCTCTTCCATCGCCTGGATCGCGCCTAACGCCATATCATCATTGTGGGCATAAAGTACCGTAATTTCCTTGGCGTTCGGCGCCTTCAAGAAAGCTTCCATTACTTCTTTCCCTTTTGCCCGGGTGAAGTCGCCGCTCTGCGACATGACGATCTTGATATCCGGATTGTTGGCGATGATTTCACGGAAACCTTTTGCCCGGTCGATCGCCGGTGCTGATCCCACCGTTCCTACCAATTCTGCGACTCCAGCCTTACCGCCGGTCAGCTTGACGACTTCATTGGCGGCTCGGCGGCCTTCTTCAATAAAGTCCGAACCGAGGAAACATTTGTAGAGAGAATCATCTGAAACCTTCACTGCGCGATCTGACAATACGACCGGGATCCCCGCTTTTTTGGCCTCTTGCAACACCGGTTCAAACCCGGTTTCAACCACTGGCGAGAAAGCGATGACATCGACACCCTGAGCGATGAAGGAACGAATGGCTTTGATTTGGTTTTCTTCCTTTTGTTGTGCGTCCGAAAAACGCAGATCAATGCCGCGTTTGGCGGCCTCAGATTTGATGGAGTCGGTATTCGCAGTTCGCCAACCGCTTTCGGCGCCGACTTGAGAGAAGCCAACGACTAACTTCTTGTCTGCGGCAAAACCAGAAGTGTTGATGAGCCCGAGTACCGCTAAGGTAGTTAGCGCTGATACTGGGTTTCCTCGAGCAAGTGAGTATAATGATTTCATAATTAACTGGGGGGTTAGCCTCCTCAAGAAGGTCTGTAGATAGAGCTTTGAGAAGGTTTGCCGTACTCGGAATAACGCCTTTCGCGGAAAAGATCAATATTTTGTTAGGAATCCGAAGGAATTTCACGTGAACGTTCACGGTCAGAAAACGCCGGCAGCGCCGAGATCGCCGGGAACGCCGGGAACGGCAGGCTGGGTTAACAGAATCTTAGGGTGTTGCGTGATAGTTGTCTGCAGCTCGGTTGACCCTTCGGTAAAACATATATTTCGGCCTTCCTGACCGGCGTCTCGCTAGTTGGAGGTAAAGCACGGGCGTGCTTCGTCAGCGGAGATCACCGCGCGCACATCCG
>JAFAIO010000433.1 GCA_019236675.1 Verrucomicrobiota bacterium | reverse complement strand
GAGCAAAGCCGCCTTGTTCGAATAGGGCAACGGTCTGCGTTTTCTCCGGGCTTAGATGAGTGGGGATGTGGTAAGCCGTGCGCAAATCTGATGCGCTGTAAGCTCCGCCTGGCCCGGTTCCGCCGGCGCTATCAACGTGTATTCCCTGCGTCCCCTGAGCCGGCTTGCGCATCACCATCGGCACAAACCCAGTGTAGTTGGATAGGCCGATCACTCCGTTTACACGAGCAGCAATTTCGGCTGGAATACTCGGCGCAGTGCTCGCAGAAAAAAAGGTTCTGCCGTCCGGCGCTTGATAGTTGTCGATGCGAGTCGCAAATAGTGATTCATATTGAGATACCGTGCCGTGCACCGACAGCGTAGTATGGCTGCGGTTGATTTCGTTCAGGCTAAGGCCGTGTTGCGTAACCCACGCTTTGACCGCCTCGTAATCGCTATCGTTCGGGCCGTAAGCAGCGCCGAACTGCTCCGGAGTCAAAAACTTGCCGTACAACGGATCGTCCGGCGTTGAAACCCGACGGGCAAACTCGGCTGCGCCGTTGGGATCCTTCGACACTAGCACCAACACGACATTCATGGGTTTGCCAGGTTCAACATGCGAGACTGTCGTTGATTTCGACAGTGCGGACGGTAGATCGCTGTTTACTTTGATATTCTCGGCTATCGCGCTCACGCCCGAGAGCTTTATTGCCGCTATCACAGCCAGGCCGAGAACGGATCCTCGTTGGATTTTGTTGAGTAGGGTCTGCTTGTTTATCATAAAATCGTTTTGGCATCCAGATTCCCGTGTTCTGTCGCTGCTTTGCTAAAGCGACCTCCAGGAATCGACGGCGGACCGCAGCGCTTCGACTCTGGGGGCGAAGGCTTATTGGGGGGCTCACTGCCTTTTCTGATGCCGGGGCCGATTTATGATCGTAATTAAGGAGCTCGCACCAGTCTTTTGTCTGAGCCGCCGTATTTCGTGTCTGAACTGCCGATTTGAAACGGCTCAACCTGGCAACTTGGTGGGGCGAGGCCAGAAAGACTGCTGATTTCACCAGGGAAAGCCGGTATCTACCAACTGGCGCGATGGGTTAGGTCGAGAAACATGCCGAGCCGTGTACCGCGCTCGACCGCGGCTCGGCGCGCGTTAAGGCCTAACCGTAGTTATCGTGTGGTGAATATCAGCGGCTCCGCCAAAACCTTGAGGTCTTGCGGGAGCCTCGCCCTACCAATCACTAATCACTGATCACGTTCTCACTCCGGCCCGCCGGCGCCCCCGCAATGCGTAAACCTCCGCCCAGTCCAGTTCTTCTTCCACATGGTGAAAAGCGTCGTCGCCGATATCGTGATGACGGCGGACAAATGCAGCGCATCGGCGATCATCCAGACCAGAAAAACCGCAAGAAATTGCATCAAGATCGCCGCGCCCAATTCTCCAATGCGGAGCCCGATCGGGAGGTAAAGCCGGGCCAGAGCGATGCCGACAAAAACACTGGCCATGCCGGCAAATAGTAGAAACGGGACTTGGCTCATAACGGTCCCACTGGCGGCGACGCCTACGGCCGCGCGATAGATGAGGAGGGCGCTAGCATCGTTGAAAAGGCTTTCTTCTTCCAAGATCACCAGGACTCGATGCGAGGGACGTAACACGCGCAAGACGGCGGTTGCGGCGGAGGCGTCTGTCGGAGCGACAATGGCTCCCAATGCAACCGCGGCCGCCCAAGGGATGTCAGGCAAGACCGTGATTGGTGAGAGGTGAGAAGTGAGAAGTGATTGGTGGCGAATCGAGACCTCACGAGAGTGCGACGGCTGCCGGCAAACGGACGGAGGGGCGTTGCATTCCGTGTTACAGCCCGCACGCGTGCCGGCGCCGATGAATGTTTGCAGTTATGGCGCTCGAAAAGACGCGACGCCCCGGGTTAGACGGATATTCAACACGCTGAGATTGAAAGAACCGTAGAGCCTGCCGCCCCGAGAGGGAGCCGCGGTCGGGCACGTCTTTTCAACGCATACGCGATAGATGGTCTCCTAATTTTAAAGGCGGCACCTCTACAATGCGGCTCCCCTCCGTGGGTGGTGATCCTCGCTATTCCTCGCGCAGCAGTTGCGCGGGATCGACGTGCAAGGCGCGATGCACCGGGCTAGCCACGGAGAGGGAACCGGTAACCAGGATAGTTAACGCAACCGCGGCAAGCACTAATGGATCTTGTGCTGAAGCTTGGTAAACGATTGCGGACAAGATCTGGCTGGCGGCTACCCCTAGCAGGATACCGGTGATCGATCCGGTACCGAGGAGAATCAGCATCCGGCCAAGCGCGGCCCAGAGGACCTGTTTACCATGAGCGCCGAGAGCGACTCGAATACTGAGATCGCGTAATCGTCTACCGACGGTGTATGAAGCGACACTGAATGTACCAG
>JAFAIO010000348.1 GCA_019236675.1 Verrucomicrobiota bacterium | reverse complement strand
ATCTGCTCCTGGGTAGCCTCAGGGGCCAGACGAAGAATGAAGTAATAATTCTTTCTCATGTATCACACCCAATTTACTTCGTTCACAACCACCAGAGCCACCGTGGTGCAGCTCACGGCGATCAATTCAATCTTTAGTCATCTGGCTTAAGAAATCAATCGATGCACGAACAGTGCTTAAGCGAGATGCCTGATTCCCTTCCATGGACTACTCGGGAAGGAGGACTATCCGATTAACAACGCGTAAACCCCGATCTGAAACTCAGCTCATTTGAAGCTAGAGGATCGACTGAAAAAGGGCTTTTCGTGAGGGCTTGTGTCACATTGACCAGAACAGCGCCAAAGTGGCGCAATTCAATTATGAGTCCCTCGATTGGTACCGCTGTAACTCTCTAGAAACGAGCGGCTTGCGAAAGATAATCGAACTGGTATGCGGTAAGCTGAGCGCTGAAATTATCACCCTCTAAGAACTATGGAAACAAATCGTAACCAAGCTAGTCCACAATCAGAATACGTTACCTCTTTTGGTCAACTCGCCACACTTCGCGAGGAGATGGATCGTTTATTCGGATCGGCGTTTGGTCCGATCATGCGTTCGCCTGGCTCCTTCCACAGATGGTCGCCCCCTCTGGATGTCTATCAGGATAAAGACAGCTTCACCGTGGTCATTGATTTGCCCGGGCTAAAGAAAGATAACATCGAGATTTCTTTGCGGGAGCAAAATCTAACGGTCTCCGGAAAGCGGCCGATAGAAGAAAACGCCGGTGAAGCGGGCTTCCGAGCCGAACGGTTCTACGGGGCCTTTCAGCGAACGGTGCAACTGCCGACGCAAGTGGATCCGAACGCGGTCAAGGCATCGTACCAGAACGGTATCCTAAAAGTTGTGCTTCCAAAATCGGAAGCGGCGAAACCGAAGCAAATCGCAGTGTCTGTGAACTGAAGATAAAAGCCCAACCGATTCTAATATCTTTGGAATCCGAAAGGAGAAATTACCATGAATGATCAACTTTCAACTGCGGATCGGCGCCAGGAAATAACCGGCCGCCAACCCACCGAGATCTATGCAACTCCCTTGGTGGATGTTTTGTCGACTGAGGAGAGTGTCGTCCTGCGTGCGGAGATGGCCGGAGTCGACAAGAGCGGAGTCGAAATTACTGTCGAAGATGGCAACCTCGTGCTGGTTGGCCATCGGGTTCCCTCGGACATCGGCGGCGAGCCGATCTATGTAGAACGGACACCGGTTGATTATCGCAGAGTCTATGAATTAGATCCCTCGATCGATACCGACAAAATTACGGCTCGCGTGGTGGATGGAATCCTAACTGTGACCCTGCCGAAGACGGAGAGAGTTAAGCCGAGGAAGATTACGTTGGAATAGTTCTCTGAATTATGGGGGACAGCCACTCGTGCTGTCCCTGGGTCGGGACGTGATCGAGTCCTTAACGTCTTCGTCACAAGCCCCGAAGTTGTTCTGGGCGGTGGGCTTCCTCGAAGGAAGCCCCCGCACGGGATACGCCGTTTTGAAGAGGGCACATCTTGCTCGAGTTTGTCGGGCTACACCCGATTGCTCAACATTTGTGAGCATGACTAACATCAGGATTGCGTATGGAACCCGCATACAGTGAGCCTGTTGCACTCCTTCATGAGCTGGTCGGAAATGGTTACCGGGACGATGAAAGCTTCTTTGGCCTCCTCGCGCGGCTAGAATCGGAAGTAGACTCCGGCGCGAGCAGCGGTCTATTGCAACCGGTAAAACGGGCGCTGGCAAGGTCGGCACCGATCGAGGAAGAATTCTCACCCACTACTTCGAGTAGTTGACCGGAGGGGCCCCACGAGTGGAAAGGGAGTTGCACTAACCGGCGGTTAATCCTATGTACGATTCGTTGGTTTTAGCGTGCCAAAGCCTGGACCTGCTCAGACTTCCGGCAGCAATCGGCAGGCTCAATCTCGATCGTCTCGTTTTCGCAAACGAGTCGTTTTTAGGCCTCATTGGTCTGCCGCGGGACCGTCTCTTCGGTGAGGCTCTCTGTCAATTCGTGAAGTTTGAATCAATTCCATCGTTGGCAACCAAGAAAAGAACCTCGCCGATTGAAATTCGTTCAGTTAGCAAACGGATGGATCTCAAGGGATACGCGGTCTTCGCCGACGAAGGGCTGGTCTATCTCTGCCTTCCTGCTGCGGATGAACCCGGCGATGAGTTTAAAGACGGCGTGATCTTTGGTGAAGAGCGGGAGCGCCAGCGGTTGGCGTTTTACTTTCATAATCAGTTAGCGCCTGAGTTAATGGCACTGGCATTCTCGATTGAAGCCATTGGCCAACGGCTGAAACAACATGGTTACCATGCGGAAGCGGAACTCGAGCCGCTTCCCGACAAGCTGAATAAGTTGCTTCGATCAATTCGCGATAGCCTCTTGAATTCAGGCAACCAACATGGGTTGGCGGTTAAGCAAAATCGCGACGTCTCAGAAAACTGAACGCCATCCTTAAGCTGGGCTTCCGAAAATAACCAACCGAAGATGACACTGCAAGCTTTCGCCCGGTAATCCCACGGGTTTAGAAGCTTGTGGGGTGAAGCAGACAACCGCAAGCCACTCGAAAAACGAATTTCTGGTATGAACAAACTCCAATTCAAGGGTTCTTGGAATGAAGTGAAGGGTAAGCTAAAGCAAAAATATGCGCAGCTGACGGATGACGATCTCACCTATGCGGAAGGCAAGGACGATGAATTAGTAGGAAGACTTCAGAAGAAGCTCGGGAAGACGGCCGAGGAAGTCCGCGAGATCCTTCAAGGGTGATCCAAAGAGGAGCTTTGTCAGAAAGCGGCCGCGCAATGGGAAACCACTGCGCGGCCCCGTTCGTCGATCGATTGGCACCGAGTCACGCATTCCCGATCAATTCGAAGGCTCGCCGCTTATCCCGGAGCATATTGGCGCCACGATTCTAAACGCTCGCCCCTTCCAGCCACCAAATCTTCTAAAAAGCGAGAACAATGAATCTGGGTACAATCTTACTCATCATCCTCATTTTGTTGCTTGTCGGAGCATTGCCGACTTGGCCGTACAGTAGCGGCTGGGGTTATTATCCGACCGGTGGTTTAGGACTCGTCTTCATCATCGTTTTAATTTTGGTCCTACTCGGACGGTTTTAGACCCGCCTAAAGTCCCCGCGTCGACAGTCAATGGGCGGCTTTGGAAGATAGGGACCTATTCGAAATCCCGGGCACCGGGTCTTTTGACAAAAAAATGTTCGTTCGCGAGAAGTGGCGTTGTCGCTCGCCTGGGCAGACGTTGAACTACCTTGATAGCTCAGCGGATGCTCACGTTATTTGGTAGGCTGATCTATTGTGTGCCCAAATTTGTGTCCTTACTATCGAGCTCATCGTTTTTGAAGGTGATATTAATATACTTATCGCCTTCGACATATCGCCAAGTTGTCCGCTTATAGATTAGCTTATCCTCTGTGTTGGTTGAACTCGGCGAACCGAGAATAGCGCGCACTTCTTCTTTGGACATCTTATCATGGATCTGGTCGAAATTCGAGCGTGTCAATTTCGATACGGGGCTCGCCGCTTTCTCGCAGCCCGATACCAAAAACATTGCTCCGAAAATAGCGGTCACGACGCAAGGAAGAATCCAAAATTTCTGAATGTTCATAGTAAAACTCTGCACCCCATTTCGCCGGCGACGGCGGCGTTGGATCTTTGCCTGAAGTCCCCGCCGGAGATTCCCCCGAGCGCGTCGCGATTGCGAATCCGGCGATCCGAGCTAGGAACTCACGGCCCTGGCCCCTAGTCTAGAGAGTGTTGCCAATTATCAACCTGGCTGTAGCAGCGCGCGGTCACATTGTCACATTCTTGAGCTCCTAAAGCGGAACCGCCAAGCGCCAAGCTTGGGAACGCGCGATCGGTCTCACTGATGAACTGGGTTGAGATAGTATCTCATGTAACTAAGCAGTCGGTTGCTGACCCGATAGCGAATAGATTACTGATAGGAAACCGCACTGATGACCACCGGCAATCCGCCCGAATTTGACCACAATAAAAAGATAGTTGCCCTTCTCGGATCCAGCAGCACCGCCGGCAAAGGGCAAGTCTTTGATTGGATCCGCGAACTGAGGCAAAGACCGAGCAACGGCCTTTATCAATTTCGCAATTTCGGAGTTGGGGGCGACCTGGCTTACAACGCGCCACAACGATTGCCGTCGATTATCGCAAACCGCCCAGAAATCGTGGTCGTTTGGATCGGCGGTAATGACGCCCTTGCCCTCGCATCGGTGAAGGCGAAGCGATTCTTTCAAACCTTTAAGCGGTTACCAGTCAATCCATCAAGTGATTGGTTCCGCCAAGATATCGAGATCATTGCTCATCGCCTGAAGAACGAGACAACCGCAAGAGTCGCGTTCTGCTCGCTACCGCCGATTGGAGAAGATCTATCGGCTCGTGATTCCTTCCAGGGCGAGCTGAACGAACGCGTTGAGGAATGCAACGATGCCATCCGGGCATTGGCTGTGAAAGAGACCATCGGTTACATCCCACTTCATGAAGCGCACCGGCTAGCTCCAGCCAAAGCTTTCTCGAGTTTCCGATTTCTGCCATTCTATCGAGATGCTTTTCGCACGCTGATCCTAGGAAAGAATCCGGATCAGGTCGCTGAGATGAACGGCTGGTTTCTGCATACGGATGGTGTGCATCTCAATAGTCGGGGCGGACTGATCGCTGCCGATCTCGTTCAGGCATTCATTGACCAGCACCTGACGAATTCGTGAGCCAAGGAATACCGAATCTCCGAGTACTGATGGTACTTTCGAGTCCTTCCGTGAGCTGCGACGGTTCTGAGCCGATCCGCCAATCACCAATCTAATTACTCGTCGCTCCTCCTCCCGCCCGATTTTGATCTCGGTTGGGTCAGACTCTGTAAAACTGCTAGCAATTCCGAGGACTCGACCGGCTTAGGTAAGTGGTTTTGAAAACCGGCACGGATCGCTTCAGTGCGATCTTCCAACCTGGCGTACGCAGTTAAAGCGATTGCGGCGACTTCGCTCTTTCGTGGGTCATCCAAGCTCCGAACGCTGCGGATCAACGAATATCCATCGACATCCGGCATCCCGATATCGCAAATCAGAACATCGACGGAATGGCTCAGCAGGGATTCGAGAGCGACCTCTGCCGAGTATGCCACGTGGACGGTAGCGCCTGCAGCCTCAAGTAACACCTTCAGGAGATTGCAAGCGTCCGGCTCATCATCAACGACCAGTATGCGGATATTTGGCAACGAAATGGCCGCTATTTGCGGAAGGTCATGTATTTTAGCTTGGGGATGTTCCCGTTCTCTGTCGTCGGACGGTGGATGCAAGATGATCAGCGGGAGGTTAATAATGAACGTCGCGCCTTTACCCAGGCCGCCGCTCTTAGCCCGAACGGTCCCACCGTGCAATTCCACCAGGTGTTTGACAATTGACAACCCTAACCCGAGTCCACCGTGGCGCCGGGTTGGAGATGCGTCTGCTTGTTGGAACCGGTCAAAGATGTAGGGAAGAAACTCCGGTGAAATCCCCTCGCCGGTATCAATCACGCTTACTTCGATATGCGAGTCTACGCGTTCGAGCAGGACTTGAACCCTGCCTCCTTTTGGGGTGAATTTAATTGCGTTGTTAAGCAGGTTCCAAAACACCTGCTGTAATCGATTCGGGTCACCTGAGATCCAGGCGTTGAGTGGGTCGATGACCGTCTGGAGCCGAACCCCTTTACTGTGAGCGCTAACTCGGATGGTATCAACTGCGGCGGTAAGCACAGCGGCCAGATCGATTCGCTGGACCTCAAGGCGAACCTTTCCGGAGATGATCCGGCTCATGTCCAAAAGATCGTCAATGATCTGCGCTTGCACTCGAGCATTGCGTTCAATTGTCTGCAGTCCTTGGGTTAGCTCCTGCTCCCGAAAACTTCCGCCGCGAAGCGCGCTCGCCCATCCTAGCACGGCATTGAGCGGAGTTCTAAGTTCGTGGCTCAGGGTGGCCAGGAACTCGTCCTTCATCCGGCTAGCTCTTTCGGCCTCGGCTCTCGCGGCTTGTTCCCTTTCCAGCAGCATTTCTCTCTCGGCGCTCGCGGACTCTGCGACCTGTTGTACCTGTCTGAGCGCGGCCTCGGCTCGTTTTCGGTCGGTGATATCGCGGGCGATTTTTGAAGCTCCGACTATCCTGCCGGCAGCATCTTTGATCGGCGAGATCGTGAGGGAGACATCCAATCTACGGCCGTCCTTTGTTAGCCGAACAGTTTCAAAATGATCGTAGCGTTCACCTCGACGCAGCCGAGCTAGGATATCATCTTCCTCGCTCTGCCGCTCCGGCGGAATAATTCTTTTGATCGAGGTCCCGATCATCTCGCTGGCGGTATAGCCGAAAATCCGCTCGGCGCCCTGGTTCCAGCTGGTGACAATACTGTTCAGGTCTTTTCCGACAATCGCATCGTCGGAGTTGTCAACAATTGCGGCCAAACGACGAGCCACCAAATCCGATTCGTACCGATCCGTAACGTCTCGATAACTCCACACCCGGCCAACGGCTGAGTGTCCTAGCTCAACAACTTCTGAATGCTGCTCGATGAGGCGGCCGTCCGTCAGTTCCAAAGTATCAAAGCTTTTCTGGGGGTTGCTTTTGATTTCCTTGATCCGCTCGAGATAACTGGCGGGATCCCTTGACTTTTCAGCCAGGAACGCTTGAACCCGACTGCCATCTCGGGCGGCTACCAATTCCAGCGGAACGTCCCAGATTTCCAGAAACTTCTTATTCCAGTTGATGATTTGATCCTGGACGTCAAACGCAATGATTCCTTCGGCTCTCGCCTCGAAAGTAGCCCGCATCACGGCCACCGTGAGTTCGTCTGCACCTTTGTTGATTTTTCTAGCCGGCATTTGGTCTTACTTTTTCCTCTTCGAGAGATCGCTGGTGATTCCGAGGTCGCGTCTGCGATCGTGCCCTTGACCGCCTTTTCATTCGGAAAACCGCCCGTTGGGTTTACGCTCAGAACTTCGACTAATCTGGGCTATTCCAATCTGAACGAACGAAGCACGCCGATATCGGAAAGCAGAGGTAATCTATGGCAAGTTACGGGTTCCGGTACTAATTTGCAGCTGGTTAACGGTCTCGCAAGCAAAGGCTGCTCCGAGAGCTCCGAAACCTTGCGCTCGATTTTTCTTGCAGAGGTCTTCGCTGCTCCGGATATCTGATAGATGTCGTACGTCAGGCAGTCTGCTTGTCTTAGGAATCGTCCGAAGGAGGCTCGGTCGCTGTGCGAGCATCGCTAAGCACAGAAGCGGCGCGGCAATTGGCTGAACTTGACAAGTTCAACGACGACGCGCGGGTGGCAAACGAGAAACTCCGGGCAGTAAACCAGC
>JAFAIO010000342.1 GCA_019236675.1 Verrucomicrobiota bacterium | reverse complement strand
AGTCATTTTGATGTCAGCCGAGGACAACCTAGTTAAAGGCGCTGCCGGCCAAGCTATCCAATGCTTAAATGTCATGCAGGGTTGGGACGAGGGGCTGGGGTTGAATTGATGGGTGGATAAGAACCTTTGGTGCAATTCAGCCGGTAGGGCGAAAATCTCTGCGCGCTGAAACGTCCGCCACTCCGAAACCCCGATTCGCGCAGGATTTGAGCCGTGAGGGGCGTGAGGTATTTGCGGAAAATAGCGGCAAGCCCGGCATTCGTATCGGGATCACCGCGCGCGAGGCCAGACTGTAAGCCCGGCTCAAATCCGGCGCGATTAACCCAATGGACATGGCGCACCCGTGGTGCGCCGAGATTTTCGCCCTACCATAAAAAAACATAAGATTATTGTCTTCGATCCCAAGCCCGCTCTGAGGTATTGGAGAGATTCACAGAGATGGCCTTCGCTTTTACTGAGATCAATGGGGGTGTCACGGCGCCCAGAGGATTCCGAGCTTCAGCGGTGCGATGCGGTATTAAGGCCGACACCAAACCGGGACCAGACCTGGCCCTCATAGTTTCGGACGTCCCGGCAGTGGCGGCTGCCACGTTTACAACTAACCGCATAAAAGCCGCGCCGGTCAGGGTTTCGGCAAGCCATGTTCGCTCGGCTGAAATCAGAGCCGTAGTGGTCAACAGCGGGAATGCTAACGCCTGTACCGGAACTACGGGGATTCAAAGCGCTAAACGCATGGCCAAGGCAGTGGGGCAAAACGGTCGTTGGCGGGAACGCCAAACCTTAGTCTGTTCGACTGGGCGGATCGTCCGGCAGTTGCCGATCGTGAAGATCGAGGTCGCGATTCCTGAGCTGTTCGCCGGGCTGGATAGCCAGGCTGGTTCTGCCTTTGCGCGTGCCATCATGACGAGTGACACTTTTCACAAGGAAATCGCGATCGAGTTTCCGGTCAGCGGAAAGACCATCCGGATCGGAGGTGCCGCCAAAGGAGCGGGTATGATCGACCCGAATATGGCAACGATGCTCTGTTTCGTTACTACCGATGCCGCCATTGAGAAGCGAGATCTACAACGTCTTTTTTTGCATAGTGTCGAGCAATCCTTCAACTGCATTACCGTGGATGGAGACATGAGCACCAATGATACGGCCATCTGTCTAGCCAATGGCCAGGCAGGCGTTCCGCTCCTCTGGCCGGACCATCAGAGCTACGAGACTTTTGGCGAGGGTCTGAACTTTGTGACTCGGAATCTAGCCAGAATGATCGTGGAAGACGGCGAAGGTGTGAGCAAGTTCGTGGAGGTCCACGTCAAAGGAGCTGCTACTTATCAGGATGCCCGGAAGGCGGCCGAAGCGATAGCCAACTCAAACCTACTTAAATGCAGTTGGTACGGCGAAGATCCAAACTGGGGCCGGATAATGGCCGCCGTCGGTTATTCTTCAGCGAAAGTCAGAGAAGAAATGCTAGACATTTTTTTTGACGGAGTTGTAGCCGTTGAGCACGGCATGGCAAGTTCGACCCCGCCGGAAAAGCTGAAAGAGATCCTCGCGAACGAAAAATTCACGGTCACCGTTGACCTGCACCTCGGCTCAGCGGAATACAAGGTATTCACAACTGACCTGACGCCCGAATACGTTCGCTTAAACATGTCCGAGTAACTGGGTGTCGGTTGGGGGAGAGAGCGATGCAGAAACGATTTGATACCGAGAAAACAGAGTCTTTGATCGACGCTTTGCCTTTCATCCAAAAGTTCCGGGGCCACACCTTTGTTATCAAATACGGAGGCGCCGCCATGGAAGACGATCATTTAGTTGAACGCTTGTTGCGTGATGTCGTCTTTCTGGAAGCGGTCGGCATAAACCCGGTAGTTATTCATGGAGGCGGCAAAGCGATTAGCCAACGGATGCGGGAAATTGGAAAACCTCCGCGGTTTGTTAATGGACTTCGCGTTACCGACGCGGAAACCATCGCTGCCGTCGAAGAGGTTCTAGATCAGGTGATCCTGCCCCGGATCGTGGCAACCGTAAAGAGCTTCAACGGTGAAGCCGAAGGTTTTTCCGGCCGAGACGTATTTCTGGCCAAACGGTTGCCACCGGTGCCGGACGGCAACACCATGGTCGACGTTGGGTACGTCGGTGAAGTCATATCGCTGGAGCTAGAGCAGATTCGTGAGGCGATCGAGCGCGAAGTAGTTCCTGTGATTTCCCCGATCGCCCGCTCCGAAGACGGCGCTCTGTTGAACGTTAATGCGGACGTTGCGGCCGGCGCCATGGCGGGAGCCCTAAAAGCGGAGAAAATGATCTATGTCAGCGACGTCTTAGGAGTCATGCGTGATGTGAAAGATCCTTCTTCTCTCATACCGCGGTTGGATCGTGAATCCAGCATGAAGCTGATGGATGAAGGGATTATTGAGGCCGGTATGATTCCAAAAGTGCAATCAGCTTTGTCGGCGCTCGAGCAGGGAGTGAATAAAGTGCATTTTGTGGATGGTCGAGTACCTCATGCTCTTTTAGCCGAAGTATTTACCGCCGAGGGTATCGGAACGGAGATCATTCCTTAACCGAGTAGTTGAGGAGTTCGGAAGTCCAGGAGTTCAGAATAGAGTGGCCGCGTGGTGAGCCGATCATATTCTGAACTTCCGAACTCCTTGAACTCCCGAACTCCTAGCTTATCGTCCCCTTTTTTCCATGAGCCACCCAGAGACCAAACAATTGTTTGCCGACTATGTCGCTCCTACCTACGGCCGATATGACTTGATATTGGAGCGTGGTGAAGGGGTACGGGTTTGGGACGAGCGCGGGAAATGCTACTTGGATTTCGGCGCGGGAATCGCGGTGTCAGTTTTGGGGCATGGACACCCTGCCATCGTCGAAGCGCTTAGCCGGCAAAGCCGAAGACTGATTCACACTTCGAACCTCTATTTCACCAGACCTCAAGGGGAACTGGCGGAACGTCTGGTCGACATTGTGGGAGCGCCGGGAAAGGTGTTCTTTTCCAATAGCGGGGCCGAGGCCAATGAAGCGCTGATCAAGCTGGCGAGAAAATACGGCAACGATGAGAAGCGAAAATCAGCTACGGCGCGTTTCGAGATCATCACTTTCGAACAATCGTTCCATGGACGGACCATGGCCGGGATCTCCGCTACAGGTCAGGAGAAGGTAAAGGTTGGCTTTGCACCGCTATTGCCTGGCTTCCGCCATTTGCCGTTCAACGACCTGGCTGCCGTCGAGAATGGGATTTCGGAGCAGACAGTTGCCATCTTGGTCGAGGCAATTCAAGGAGAGGGTGGAATCAACCCGGCGACTCCGAAATTTCTAATAGGGCTTCGCCGGCTTTGCGACCAACATGGTCTCTTGTTGTTGTTTGACGAGATTCAGTGCGGCCTGGGAAGAGCAGGCAATTGGTGCGGCTGGAAAACCATCGCCCCAGAAGTTATCCCCGATGGAATCAGCTGGGCAAAGGCGATTGGCGGAGGTTTTCCTTTGGGCGCTTCTTGGTTCCGGGGGAAATCTTTTGATCGCCAAGACGGTTCGGAAGGTCAGCTCTGCGATGTTTTGCAGCCTGGTAATCATGCTACCACTTACGGAGGCACGCCTCTGGCCTGTTCGGTCTCGCTGGCGGTATTGGATACAATCCGCAGCAACGGTCTCGTCGAAAAAAGTGCTTCTCTGGGAGCATTTCTCGCTGAAGAAGTCGCCGCGATCCCGGGCGTCAGCGCAGTACGGGGCAAGGGGCTGCTAATCGGGATGGAACTCGATTCGCGATTTGAGAGCTTGGGCGATGGGAAGCGTCTGCCGTCACAAGTCGTTGTTAACAGGTTGATCGAGAATGGTCTTTTGACAATTCCGGCCGGACCGAGGGTAATCCGTCTGTTGCCGCCGCTGATTGTTGAAAAAGAACAGGTGCAACAAGCGTTAGAGATTATTCAATTGACACTCCGATCGTTGCTTTCTTCTATCGGCTGATTTCAACCCGCAGCTCATGAAGCACTTCCTTTCCATTGAGGGATGTCATCAAAAAGAGATTCTCGAACTGCTGATTAATGCGAGAGCGTTTAAGGTGGATCGCCGTCATGGCGCCGATCTGTTGGCCGGTCAAAGTTGGGTTTTGATCTTTAGCAAACCGTCTACTCGGACCAGAATTAGTTTTGAAGTGGGTCTGCGTGAATTGGGCGCGCGCGTGCTGTTTCTAGCCCAGCAAGATATCCAACTTGGACGAGGGGAGCCGATCAAAGACACCGCCCGGGTTCTTGGCAGAATGATACATGGCGCCGTGATCCGGACCTTTGGTCAGCAGGACGTTGAAGACTTTGCTAACTTCAGTCAGGTGCCGACGATCAATGCTTTAACTGATGAAGAGCATCCTTGTCAGATCATCGCCGACCTTTTCACAATTTCGGAGCGGAGAGAGCTTCAGGATATTAAGGTCTGTTTTGTTGGCGATGGAGATTGCAACGTAGCCAGGTCTTGGGCTTGGGCCGCTGAACACCTCGGGTTTGAGCTCAGGATTGCCGCCCCAGCGAAATATGGATTGGGCGAAGAGATCCGCTCTAAACTGAAAAGCCAGAAGATAATTTTTACCCAATCGCCGGAGGATGCTGCTGCCGAGGCAGACGTGTTGTACACGGACGTTTGGGTAAGCATGGGTAAAGAGGCCGAAGTGCAGGACCGCTTGGCAGAGTTTGCTCCCTATCAAATCAATGAACGGTTACTACAGATTGCTCGACCTGGAGCGTTGGTGATGCATTGTTTGCCTGCCTATCGGGGGAAGGAAATCACTGAAGCAGTTTTTGAGGCGCATGCTGACACCATCTTTGATCAAGCTGAAAATCGTTTACATGCGCAGAAAGCGATCGTAGCCGCGTTGCTGCAGTAAGAATCTCCCCTCCTTCCTCTTTTAACCTCTCCCATTGCGAAACCAAACTTGATAGGTTTTTTCAGCAAAAAACCGAATATCCCGCTAAAAAGTTGTTATCGATAACTAGTTCAGGTTGCAAAAATGTCGCACCCTGAGCATCTGTTGTTCCCTTACACCTACTGTATGATTGCTCCTTCCTTAGCCACTAGTTTCCCCCTCGGTACTGGAATCTGGATTTCCTTAATTTGCGCACTGATTGGGCTAGGAGCAGCCCTGTATTTGATTAAGATGGTCGTGGGCTATTCGCCCGGGAACGACACGATGCGCCGGATCGCGGGCGCTATCGAAGAGGGCGCTAAGGCATACCTGAATCGGCAGATTTTGTCGGTTAGCGTCATAGCGGTGGTCATTTTTTTCGTGCTAGGGTTTACCCGAGATTTCTTTACCGCATTTGGATTTTTGATTGGAGCAGCCTGTTCGATGGCCGCGGGATACATTGGCATGCGGGTCGCAGTTATATCGAACAGTCGCACTGCTCAGGCGGCGACCAGCTCAACCGAAGGCGCCTTGCGGGTTGCTTTTAATGGAGGAGCTGTTACTGGGCTGTTGGTCGTAGGGTTAGGGCTACTTTCGGTCGGGATCTTTTTTTTGGTGGGTCAGCAAATCTTTGGGCTGGAAAAAGTCATCGGTAGTTTGGTCGGGTTAGCTCTGGGCGCGAGTTTGATCAGCGTCTTTGCTCGTCTTGGAGGCGGCATCTATACCAAGGCGGCCGATGTCGGCGCGGACCTGG
>JAFAIO010000322.1 GCA_019236675.1 Verrucomicrobiota bacterium | reverse complement strand
AAGGGCGGGCCAGAAAGTAGCGGAGATTTTGGCGCACAGCGTCAGCGGTCCCCTGGTACCAGCGATCGTCCTCCGGCGTTTGCTCGGCCGCTAATATTTCCACGAAACTGTTTGTAAAGTTGTCGAATTTGTAGCTGGTGTTTATGTGACGATGCAGCGACTCGGTGTTAAATTGTGTCAGCACATAGATCTGCCGAAAACCGTTATTCAGGCAATTGCTGATCGGAATGTCTACCAAGCGGTATTTCCCGGCCAGCGGCACCGCTGGTTTAGCTCTTTCTTTGGTTAAGGGAAACAGTCGGGTGCCGGCGCCGCCGCCCATGATGATGGCAAGCGTATCTTCCGTTGAGGTCTTTAGGTTCATAACTTGCCATAGAGGCCGCCTCTTAGTCGCTAAATCATTACCGTCCGATTATAAGTCCCACATATCCTTTAGTTATGATCTACTAAATTATAGTTCTCGGATCCCTAATCCCCGAAACTGATACCGATCTTGCGGGCGGTCTTAACCAGCTGATGATTCGGATCGACGAGTTTTAGACGATAAACAGCGTCAGCAATTGGTACATCTAGAACTTCATTGTTCTGGTAACTTACCATGGAGCCGAACTTGCCCTCGGCGATCAGCTCAACCGCTTTGGTGCCGAATTGCGTTCCCAAAAGTCTATCGGTTGTCGTCGGAGTCCCGCCTCGCTGAAGATGGCCCAGGACGCAACACCGGCTTTCCTTGCCGGTTCGCCCGGCCACCTCCGCTGTTACGATCTCTCCGATGCCGCCGAGGCGATGCTCGCCATCGGCGTTATGATGATAGGATTGTTGGCCGTCCTTCGGCTTCGCCCCTTCCGCAACGACAATCAAAGTGCATTTATATCCGGCCGCATCGCGGCGGCGAACCGCTTGCGCGACCTTCTCCCATTCGAACGGGATTTCCGGCAAAAGGATGATATCAGCCCCACCGACGATGCCTCCGAAAAGCGCGATCCATCCGGCGTGACGACCCATCACCTCAAGGACCATTACGCGCTTATGACTCATCGCCGTAGAATGCAAGCGATCCAATGAGTCTGCCACGCAAGCTACCGCGGAATCGAAGCCGAACGTCATCGATGTTGCTTCGAGATCGTTATCGATGGTTTTCGGGACACCGATGATTGAAAATCCTGTTTCTTGCAGCTGCAGGGCGGTTGTCAAAGAGCCATCTCCACCGACCACGATAAGGCAGTCGATCTCCAGGTCCCCGATGGTCCGTCGCGCTTTCTCAATGATTTCGGCCGGAACTTGCGCCTTTTCACCGGCGCCCACTTTGGCAATGAAATGGCCCCTGCTGGTTGTCCCAAGAATTGTGCCTCCCTGTTGCATGATGCCGTGGGTCCTTGTGTGATCAAGAACCATATACTGCGCCGGCGGCAACAAGCCTTCAAAGCCATCCAGGAATCCGATCACCTGCCAACCTAGCTTTTCCGCAGCCTTAGTGACTCCCCGGAGCACCGCATTCAACCCTGGGCAATCCCCACCGCACGTTACAATACCGATCCGCATATGTTTCGTCTTGGTTCCCTTCTTCTCGAGCGATACTACGCAATCGTCCAGCTCTCACCCAACCGAGGGTTGTCGTACATCGTCCAAATCTTGGCGGAACTTTTACCCGCAAAAAGTAAAACGAAGACCTCATGGTGGATCACCACATCCTCGTTGGAAGCGCGCGGCGAGCGCAAGCTCGGCAAGTCAGCACTTGGGTTGCGCGCAATTCTCGCTAAAACATTACCAAAAGACGTGGGGAGTTTTGTAACACAGCCATCTAGGCTCGCTCTATGAAAACCGCAGATGTGTTGTTGCCGTCAGGTGTGCGGACACGGCTCTGTGATGAGTTGGGCTATTGTCCCCATCGGCTCCCCGCAGACGTGTCAGCGCATATCGAGGCGTTATGGACGATACGTCAGGCCGTGCCTGAGGCCCAGTTCGACGAGATAGACGACGCAATGGAAGAGCTTGTTTTGAGGGAAGCTGCTCGTTTGTGGGAAGCGGCTGCGTAGCGACAGCAGTTTGCCCCGGCTCCAGAGAAAGAAGTAGGACCTGATCGCTCGTAGGACCTTCGCTAACTCCTTCTATTTTTTTTGCTAGCGAACTTCGAGCAGATCATGCCCGCGCGCAGCGCATCAGTCACCTAGATGGCCTGGTAAACCCTATTTTCTTCTCGAACAAATCAATGGTTTGGTTGCTCGTGCGATTGAACGTTTCTACAAACTCCTCCATCCGCTTGCGAATCTTGGGGCAACCATCTGCCGTCATCGACTCGAGCTTCGCCTGGAATTTCTCCGGGGAGCCGAGCTTAGTGAGCACGTCTTTCCAGAGGTTCACAGATTCCTCTTGCAGTTGAATGCCCGTCTTCAGCACCTTCTCATAACTGCGCATGGCCTCTCCAAAGAACTCGACGAAGGCTTCTGGTGTTGCTGCGGTTCTCCCCTGGTTCTCTGTATTTCTGAACTCTGCATCGCTCATACGGCTCCTTCCTTTTTCATCATCGGCAGTTCGCCACTACATCCGGCAGATCATCAATTCTCGTTCGTAAAGCATTTCTTTGGGCAAGCCTTCGTGCAAATCGAAAAAGAGTTCTTCGTGCCCGATGAGTTCTGAACGCCAGGCGAGTCGATCAACCTTTTGTAATTGTTCAAAATCCTCTTTCCGAAAATCCAGGCCGGTCCAATCCAGATCTTCATAGTGAGGCATCCAGCCTATTGGTGTTTCCTTAGCCCTCGCGCGCCCTCTAGCTCGATCGACAATCCATTTTAGAATGCGCATATTTTCACCGTACCCTGGCCAAAGATATTTGCCTTTCTCATCTTTCCGGAACCAGTTGACGTGAAAAACCCGCGGGGTTTCGCTCAATTTTCGTTGCAGCGCGATCCAGTGTCTGAAGTACTCGCCCATGTTGTATCCACAGAACGGGAGCATGGCCATCGGATCGTGCCGTACTTTACCAATCGCCCCCACCGCCGCTGCGGTCATTTCGGATCCCATTGTCGCACCGATATACACTGCGCCTGACCAATTGAATGCCTGAAAAACCAACGGTATGGTTGTTGCACGCCGGCCGCCAAAGATCAGCGCGCTGATTGGCACGCCTTCAGGTTTCTCCCAATCCGGATCAATGGTCGGACACTGGAACGCTGGCGCGGTAAACCGGGCATTCGGATGAGCAGCCGTTGCGCCTGTCTTTTGCGCTATTCCAGGAGCCCATTCCTTGCCCTGCCAATCGATCAGCCGAGAAGGAGTTTCCTCGGTCATGCCCTCCCACCATACCCCTCCCTCCGGGGTTAATGCGACGTTTGTAAAGATCGTATTCTTTGACAGAGTGGTCATCGCGTTTGGGTTCGTCCTAGCCGAAGTCCCTGGCGCGACGCCAAAAAATCCTGCCTCAGGATTGATCGCAAGGAGGCGACCGTTGTCGTCGGGTTTGATCCAGGCGATGTCGTCTCCGACTGTCCAGATTTTCCAGCCTTTCGCCGCGATAGGTTCTGGGGGGATTAACATCGCGAAGTTCGTTTTCCCACATGCGCTTGGAAACGCCGCCGCGACGTAAGTTTTTTCGCCGTGCGGGTCTTCTACACCGACAATCAACATGTGCTCGGCCAGCCAACCCTCGTCCCTAGCGATATTGGAGGCGATCCGAAGTGCGAAACACTTCTTTCCAAGCAGAGCATTCCCACCATAGCCCGAGCCGTACGACCATATTTCCCGCGTCTCCGGGAAATGCACGATGTATTTCTCCTGGTTGCATGGCCATGGAACATCCTTTTGTCCAGGTGCAAGCGGGGCGCCCACCGAATGCATGCAAGGCACGACCCGTTTATCGCCTCGATCCATCTCTTGGTAAACCGGCAGACCGATGCGAGTCATTATCCGCGTGTTGACGACCACATAAGCAGAATCGGTCAGCTGCACACCGATCCGAGACATCGGCGAGCCGATCGGGCCCATGGAAAATGGTAGGACATACATCGTCCGCCCGGCCATACACCCTTTAAAGAGACGCTTGAGCGTCTTTCTCATCTCGAAGGGGTCGACCCAATTATTCGTAGGCCCGGCGGCGTACTTTGAAAGTGAACAGATAAATGTCCGGTCTTCGACACGAGCTACGTCCGTAGGATCAGAGCGCGCGTAATAGCATCCTGGCCAGGATTCTTCATTCAGCTTGATAAATGTGCCGTTTTTAACCAATTCCGTGCAAAGTTGTTTATTCTCCTCGTCCGAGCCATCGACCCAATGAATAGACTGCGGCGTACACAGCTCCACCATCTTTTCGACCCATCGGATAAGGGGCTTGAACTTGTACTGACTAACTGCAGGGGGGGAAGCTTTCATAATAGACAAATGCTCGTTCGATATTTCTAGGAGAGGCCCCGAACGTTGGCTCAATATAACGGTGGTCCAATGTATTAAAGCGATCAAGGTGTACGCAACGATCGAGGATCTTGATATTGCTCAACACGCAGAACGAATGAATGTGCTATTCCACCACTCGCTGCGCATTGCGCCTAGGCCGGAACACATAGGAACGGTCTGTCATAGTTCGAATCCATGCGTGGTAGCCATTCGGCCCAAAACCGAGCGTCACGTTTGCTAGTTTATAAGGCGCTTTACGCCTCATCCCCGCAACCTGCATCGGCTTGCTGTAGCGGTGGACGCTGCCTGCACAGCGACAGAGCAAAAGGTTTCTGCGGCTTTTAAAGTCAGGCACAGTTAGTCGTGATGGTTTCGTTTCGTGTTGTAGTAACAAAACCTTGCACCTTCCAAGTCAGCGCGCTGCTTCGCTGTACGTCAATATGCGTATAGACGACCTCCTGCTTGCGAGCGATAGCCCTTACTTAAGATGTTTATTCAAGCAACGCTTTGGGGTTCGGATCGCGTTGGTAACTTGCGACAGGTCCCCGAGCTAACCGAAAGACTGTAACTATGGGCTGGGCTCCACAATGGGTTGGTGTAAGCGGTGGCGTTGCGGCGCCTGCGACTTCGATCACCTCGATAGCACGGTATCCGCAACACCTTGATATTTTTTGTGTAGGGTCCGACTTCGGGATCTACAGCACCTGGTGGGATATCTCTACAGCAGCAACGGGCTGGGCGAATTGGTTCAGTGTCGCCGGCGGCGTCGCAGCGCCCGGAACCACCGTTACGGTAGTCGCCCGAAACCCGGATCATCTCGATCTTTTTGTCGTCGGTTCGGATATGGGAATTTACAGTATCTGGTGGGACGCCAACGGCGGCTGGGCGGGCGGCTGGTTCCGGATTTCAAACCTGACGGCGGCTTCGGGCGCATCGGTCGCGGCGATCGCGCGTAATCCGGATCATCTCGATCTCTTTGTCGTCGGTTCGGATATGGGAATTTACAGTATCTGGTGGGACGCCAATGGCGGCTGGGCTGCCAACTGGTTTAACGTGAGCGGCGGCGTTGCCGCCGCGGGGACGTCTATCGCGGCGCTGACTCGTAACCCGAACCACATCGACCTTTTTGCCGTCGGCTCGGACCATGGGATCTACAGCACGTGGTGGGATGCCAACGGCGGTTGGGGCAACTGGTTCCAGATAGCCGGCGGCGTAGCTGCACCTAATACCTCAATTGCGGCCGTGGCGCGGTACCCAACCCACATGGACCTCTTCGCTGTCGGCACAGACCAGCGAATCTACAGCATCTGGTGGGACGCCAACGGCGGCTGGGCCGCGAGCTGGTTTAATGTAAGCGGCGGCATAGCAGCTCCCGGCACTTCGATCAGCGTGGTGTCACGCTATCCCAACCATCTTGATGTGTTCGCGGTCGGCACAGATCAAGGCATCTACAGCGTCTGGTGGGACGCCAGCACCGGATGGGCCTCCTGGTTTCAAATAGCAAATGGATTTGCCGCGCCGAACACCTCGGTCAACGCGCTGAGCCGCTACCCGGACATTCTTGACGTGTTCGTTGTCGGGACGGACAACCACATCTACACGGTTTGGTGGCTTGACGAATTGTATTTCACGATGGAACAGCAGCAGCAATCGAACTGGTGCTGGGCCGCGACAGCCACGAGCGTCGCGCTCTTTTACGAGCCGGCGAGCGGGTGGACCCAGTGCACGGTGGCCAACGACGAACTCGGGCGGAACGATTGCTGCGGTTCCGGGGCTTCAGGGGCCTGTAACGTCTACGGTTATCTCAACCAGGCGCTGACCGTGGTTAGCCGTCTCAACTCTTGGGGATCAGGAGTTGCCAGCGTCGGTCAAATTGAGACTGAAGTAACCTTCGCGCGTCCCCTGGGAATTCGGGTTGCCTGGTCAGGCGGCGGCGCTCACTTCCTGTGCATTATGGGTCAATATAACGTCGGAGGCGTTGATTACGTGACCGTTGACGACCCGATTTACGGCCGCTCCGACGTCACTTACACGACCCTTCAGACAGCGTATCAGGGCACGGGTAGTTGGACGCACACCTATTACACCAAGTACTAAGGAGATTCCCATGCCGTTACATATTCCAGAGGCTCCCGAAACGGCGACTGCCGTCGTCAGCTCCACCGTTCGTGCGTTCGCCGAAAGCGGAAATTTCAGATTGCCAACACTGCGCAGCGCCACCGGGCCGCTTCAGATCACGCAATCACACCAGGTTTTCACGCTGGCCCTAACTGATCTGGTTGCAGGGCGAGGCCTTCAAGCCGCCCGACCGTCGGGCTGGCGTTTTCTCATCCAAGACGGGGAAAAGGTCGTCGCGGCGGCAGAAACGGTTGTCACCGGAGTCAGCACCGAGCATCTTTTCTCAGGTTTCAATGAGGGACCGTTTGCGCCGTCAACGGCGGATGCGATCCGGACGGCTCAAGGATTACCCGATGTTCAGGACGGGGAGTTTGAGCTCCGGCTGCTTCGTGTGGCCGCCTTGTACTTCATGGCAGTATGGGTCTACGACACTGGAGGAAAGGGCGATCTGTTGGTACCGCTAGCACCGGCGCCTCAAGGCATACAGGCAGGGCAGGCGGTCGCTGCGACGACGCTGCTCCGTGAACTTGCGTCCAGGGCCGAGGCGGGCGCTGCCGTTGGCCCCGGCGACACTAGTGGTGGATGAGCCGCGCAGCCTATTTTGGGGTTCTGATGACGAGGCCCACGGGGTTGACCAGGGGCCACGCCAGAGAGGTCGCAAACTATTTTGTGGTAAATAAGAACCCGTTAAATGTAGCACCCCCTTTGTTAACACCGAAACGAATAAGTGATAGGTAGCCTTCGGAAGCAGGTTCTTGAAAGTAAAGTTGGTTTCCTTCGTTACGAAGCATTCAAAAAAAAATCGTGTTGGGGAAGGAATAACCCAACCACATAACCGGTAGCACCTTTCCCTTTTTTCCAGGTGAAGGACGCGGACGTGTCTGTCAGGGTTGGGTCCAGAATCCTCGAGACACCAGGCGGCGTACCGCCTGACTCGGATGATAAAATCTGTAGGCCGAATCCCCCGCCATAAATCGTGCCGGCCCCAGTACAATTGTTGTAACCCAATCCAGCATTAAAACCTGGTGTCCCAAACAAGGTGGGATCTCCGTTCGAGCCATCCAAGACCGGGTAGAGGTAGCCGGATGGATCACCGGAATTAATGTTATAGAAGGTGGGATTGAAGAATCCCAGCTTCTGGCCCGTCAGGTATTCGAGGCCGGCGTTTAGTATGCTGATGTACCCTGCCCAAAGCGGAGCCGAGACACTCGTTCCTCCAGCCTGAAGCCAGCCGCCGTTCCGCTTAGAATACACCGCAACTCCGGTGAATGGATCGGCGATCGCCGCAACGTCCGGGACGTTGCGATAGGTTGACGATCCGCCGTTGGTGGCTACGTAGGACGGAGTTTGCCACGAGGGAATTGGCCAATAAGAACTGACACCTCCTCCGGTGGCGCCGTAAGAGAGCCCTAGACGGTTCCAAACCGCTTCACCCAAACGAACTTCGCGCGGGCCAGTGGACAAACTCGTTCCACCAACACAAGTCACCAGTGGCTGTGATCCCGGATCCGGAGCTTCCAATTTGGCTGGGTTATACGAAGTTCCGGTTCGGCCGTAGGCGCCACCATCGCCCGCGCTAACGAGAACCGTGATGCCTTGGGCCGCTAACTGAGTTAGTGCCGTGTTTTCGGCAGCGAGCTGTGAGTCGCCTTGTTGAACCTCGTCAAGCCCGTAAGAAATGCTGAGGGTTCCCGCTCTATTATCCGATGCTACCTGATCTAACGCATCAATGAGCGCGACACCAAAAGGATCGGTCCCGTCTTCGTAGACCAGCACTTCTTTGACCGCTGGGTTAATACCGATGACCATATCGATATCGAGAACGGCTTCCAACTCGACATTCGGATCATTAACACTGCCGTTGTATCCATCAACGCCGACAAATTCTACCGGACGATTCGGCAGTTGCATCCGCTCGAGGTATTTTTGGACATCGGATTGATGAAAACCACCCTGTTCAAACACGGCAACAGTTTGCGGAGCTACGTGGCCGAACTTTGGAATCTTGTAAACCGAACGCAGATCCGATGCCGCATAGGCTCCACCGGGGCCAGTGCCTCCCGCGGTTTCGGTCCGGATGCCTGATGCGCTCGGATATTCGCCGAACGTCTGGCAGACTTTGGCGAGCGGCGCGTACTGAACACTGTTGGTCAGACCAATTACACCTGTTATCTTCGTGGCGATTGCATCCGGAATGGTTGGCCGGACGCTTGCGGAGTAGAATTCTTTGCCGTCTGGCGACCGGTAATTGTTGAGCTCAGTCTTAAAGAAGGTTTGGAATTGGGCTACCGTTCCTCGCACGGTCAAGAAAGTCCGAGCCCCGGATTCGTGCACAATGATAAGCCCGTTAGCGATCGACCACTCTTTCAGCGCAGCGTAATCGCCGGCATTTGCCCCATATCTTTTGGCGTACTCATCAGGTGTGATGTACTGCCGATAAAGTGGATCTTTCGGATTGGAGACGCGTTGAGCAAAATCAGCAGCGCCTTTAGTGTCGGCTAACGGTAACGACAGAATCACACTGATTTGCTTCTCCGAATCGACGGTTGAAAGCAAAGCCGAGGCGGCCACCATCGGCGACAACTCGATAGTATCAGCTATCGCTGATCGGCTGCCCGTTACTGCGACTACCGACACGAGGGCACCAAGCGCAATACTCCCTAATCGACGCCGGGCGGCGTTTCCAATTAGACGAACCGGAGCAGTCTGCTCCTTCTTTATATATAAACTTTCCATATTTTCTAAAATGTCCTGCCTTTTCTGCACGGAGGCGAAACTCCAAACTAACATTTCTTTACTAATCAGATGTGCCTGGGAAAAATTGGGTCGTGTATCATTCAGCGAAATATGTAGGCAAGACTTTTATTAAGTTTTTTAGAGCACGCGGCATCTAGAAACGGTCTCGGATCGGAAGAGCCTCGCGCAGAGGACGCCGGGCGCCGCAAAAAGTAAGCAGTAAGCAGTAAGCAGTGAGCAGTTTTGAATCGATGAAGCATCGCCTGCTACTGATTACTGACCTACTGCTTACTGCTTACTGCTCACTGCTTACTGCTTACTTTGCTCCGCGCTAGGCTCGATCAGTTTAGCATCGTCGGCCGGGCGCGTTCTCAGGACTAGCACCGGGCACACCGAATGCGAGATCACGCGTTCAGACGTGCTCCCTAAAAGAAAATGAGCCAGCCCGGTTCGTCCGTGGGTCGGCATCACGATCAAATCGATCTTCTGTTCAGCGGCGTATCTGACGATCTCTTCAAAGGGTACGCCAACCAAAAGGATCGGAAGCATCATCCCGTCTTCATTCCCCACCCGACGGACAAATTCTTCCAGCTTCTCAATCGCCCGGGTTTTGGCGGCTTCCAACACTTCATTGGCAATTCCAGAATCGATATCATCTCTTTGGGACAAGAGAGCCAGGTATTCTTTGAGATGAAAAACGTGGAGAACCACGATCTCCGCTTGGTATGGTTTACCGAGACGAATGGCGTATTTGAGCGCACGCTCCGACCCTTCAGAGAAGTCGGTCGGAACCAGAATCCGCTTGAGCCGTAACTCATTGGATGAGTCGGCAGAGCTGTTCACGGTTGGCGGTTCACTGGTCACGGTTCGCGGTTTGCAGTTAGCCGTTAGGGGTTAGAAAGAATAGCCGCAACAGACGTCGGCAAGGCCATGTCGGTCAAGAAAGATCGCAGAGAGCACAAAAATCAACCGCGAATGCACACGAATGAAACGCGAAGACAGACAGAATAACCGCAGATGAACGCAGATTCCGGTTTTAGGTCGGGAAAACTGTGAGGCAAAGGAAGACGCGGCGTGTTTGTCCGGCTTGGCGGTGCGCGACTCCCGAACGAAATCTGTGTAGTCTACCGATTTTTACTCTTTTTGGCCCGGTCGGACCCACTGATAAGCCTCGTTCTGTGGCACTACTCCGGTAGAACCCCGTATCTGCGGTTGTTCTGTCTGTCTTCGCGTCCATTCGTATCCATTCGCGGTTGTTCTTTGCGTTCTTTTGCGGCTATCTCTCGCTCTGCGGCTCAGCGGGCGCCACATAAAATTCTTCCTCGATGGCGGTGCCGCGATGCAGGGCTTCGTGGTAGATCGATTTACGGCGCAGGGCGCGGGAGACATGATACGCGGTGAGGCAAGCCAGCATCAGGGCCGGCACCAATTGATACTCCAACGTCATCTCGAAGATGATCAAGAAAGACATCAGGGGTGCATGCGTAGTCGCCGCCAGAAACGTACCCATGCCGACCACGGCATACACTGTGGGCATCGACGAGCCGGGCCAAAGCGAATGAAAAGCGTCGCCGGCCAACAGACCGAGCATAGCGCCGACAAAAATGGTGGGAGTAAACACACCGCCCACCGCACCAGAGCCTGACGTGGCCGCGGTGGCCATCACCTTGGCTACCAAGACAGACAGGACGAACAGAACCGGCCCCGGCATATGTAACATGCCATTCACCACGCTGTAACCGTTGCCCCAAACCTCGGGCCGCCAAACTGAAATTACCCCGACCACCAACCCGCCCAGGGCCAGTCTCAACGGAAGCGTCACCGGCAGTCGGTTAAATAACCGGCGGGTTCCATCCAACAACGCCATAAACAGCGGCGCTAGGGCGCCCAGCAAAGCTCCTAACAATAGGAATAGCGGTAATTCCCAAAGGGAAGTTACATGCAATGCCGGGATCCGGTAAACCGGTTCATAGCCGAGCACTTGATGAACGGTGACATTCGCCGTCACCGAGGCCACCATGAGGGGCCCCAGCCGGCGTATGAGTAAGGTGCCGTAGACCACCTCGGCGATGAAAATCGCACCTGATATGGCCGCGTCATAAGCAGAGGCAAAACCTGCCGCGGCACCACAGGCCAAAAGCAATCGTAGTTGATCGCCCTGGAATCGAGTCAATTGGCCAACCCACGAGCCGGTCGCAGCCGCCAGTTGCACCATCGCGCCTTCTCGGCCGATCGAGCCACCGGACGCGATGGTACAGAGTGAGGATGCGCTCCGCAACAGGGTTCCGCGAACATCTTGCCGGCCATCCCCGATAGCAATGGCTTCAAGGTAATCGGGCTGTTTCTTCCCTCTGGCAACACGCCGGGCCAGCAAAAGGACCCCTCCGGCCACCAAGCCGCCCAGGGCCGGCGTGATGACGCGCCGCCAGGGCGGCAAACTCTCGGACGCGGCGACCAAGCTTCCGGGATGTCCGGTGGCAAGATTTTCGGTAAACGCCATCCCTTCATGAAAAGCAACCGTAGCCAGGCCGCCCACCAAACCGATTAGCGCAGCCAATAAAAGCAGCCAGCGATCATGACCGTGATAGCCTGCGGGCAGCGTGGGTAGGTGGCCCTTTGCTGAGATTTCAGGCCCTTGATCTGCTGGTTCCTTCATTGGCTGGAGGTTTGTCGGTAGGCAGATCTTCGTTTTCCTTGTTAGCTTCCGTAAGACTCTCTGTCTTTGTGGTCTTTGTGACCCTTTCCGTATTGTAATTGTTGTGTTGTTATATACCGGCCGATCGGACTATTTGGGAGGTGCTAACGATGCGGATGGGTTAATCTCCACCATTCTCTTGTCCGATCGCCTTACCACCTTGAAATGCCGTGTGGCAATTAGTCACGACATTTCCTTGATAGACATCTGTGCCGTTTAGGTTCAGGCCAAGAGTTGAGTTCGCAACGTAGTTGTGAATGATGCCTGATCCTAGAGAAGTCGAGGAGATCGCCGTAGAGCACTCAGAAACTTGATTCTCTCTCACTTGAACGCCCAACGCATTGTCGGAGAGCACGATTCCGGTACTGCTCCCGGACGTTCCGGTTCCGATGATATAACAATTTATTACCACCCCATCATTACCATTCATGCCAGCACCAAAGTCAGCATTGTTTAGCAGCTGTAAGTCCTGCGCTTTGTTTTGCGGCCCCTCGAGGACAACACCACCAACGAATCCAGAGATCGTGCCGTTACGCAGGGTCACGTTAGCGGCAGACAAGACTAAGACACCATTGAAGTGTTTGGTTTGACTCTGGGTGAAGGTCAAGGTATGCCCCTTCAGGTCAATCACAACGTTGTCTGCATCGACCTCGATTCCGTCCGTCCCTGCAGCGGTTAAATCGCTATCCAGCTCATAATCCCCGGAAGCAGTAATTTTATAAGGTACGTGGTCTATCACGGTCGCAGCGCGAATCAGCGTTGGCATAAATAGCAACGCGGCTAAGGTGACCAGTAGGTCGCGATTGGTTTTCAGGAGCGAAGTTTTCATACACAAGAGCCTTTGGTGTCCTCCTCCTATTTCGCACTCTTGACGACGATTCCGAAGAAGGTGCGCAGAAGCGGGCAAAATATTGCTCAAAAAATCAGGCAATTCAAAATCACAGCCTGAGCTGGGAGAGCCTCGCCCAGAGGACGCCACGGAAAGTAAACAGTAAACAGTGATCAGTAATCAGTGACCAGTCTCGAATCGACGAAGCATCGCCTGCTACTGATTACTGACCTACTGATTACTGATTACTGCGGGAGGCCGGCGGGGTGAGTGTCAGGTATGCAACGATTGGACCAGTTCCGAGATACCGTGCCAGCCGATTTGGATACCGATACAAAGTAGGATGAAGGAAGCGAGCCGGAGAAAAACGATCGTGCCGGCTTCACCCAAGGTTCGGACCAAAGCGCCCGCGAACCGATAGCTCAGGTAGATCACTGCAGCGGCCATCGCCGCGCCTACAACCAGCGCGATTAAACCAATAAATATAGGGAGCTGCTTAGTTCGGAATTCGGCGCTTAGACCGATACTCACTGAGATGGTTCCCGGCCCGACCGTTAACGGAAAGGTGAGCGGATAAAAGGCAGGAGCGGATCCCGTGACGGCGCCTTCGCCGCTCGCTTTCTCATGCAAAGGGCCGTATAACGGTCGGGGGCTATCCGAGCGGAGCAATTGCCAACCAGTCGCGGCAACTAGCATGCCACCTCCGATCCGGAGAACCGGTAGGGAGACTCCAAAAAAAGCGAGCAGCGGCGAACCGATCAGCACCGAACCGATTATCAGAAGGAAGCCGGAACCGGCAATCTGACCAGCAACTCGCCTCCGGGTCACTGGAGGGTATCCTTCGGTCATGCTGAGAAAGATCGGCGCCATTCCCGGGGCGTTGATGATTGGTGTTAGGGTCGCAAAAACCACCAGCGCCTTTTGCAAAAGCTCGATGAACATAACAGCTCATTCTCGCCCCGCCGAGCGCGGGGCCCGAATGAGATGACAAATGACAGATGACAAATGACAAATTGTCAACGTTCGTTGCTAGCCTCTAGCTCGGCGCCCTGTTTAAGGATCATGCCCCCTCGATATGGCGAAAAATTCCGGACGGCTCGACCGCCAAGACTGATTTTACAGGTGCTAGGTATCACCTGCTCAACCGCGGCATCGAGAAACGGTCGAATCGGCTCTACCGATTTGACCGCTGTTACGAAAGGTTTTTCGAGCTGCTGCTTCAGATGCCGACCTTTGGCGGGTCCTCATCTGCATTCTGAAATGCAATCACGCCATCTGTCATCCAGCAATCCGCATGGTCGCCCTCCGATTGCTTGGAGAGCAAAAAAACGTAGTAGATCTCCGAACCGGCAGCGCTGAGAACACGCGTCAACACTTTGGCCTCGTCTTCCTCGATCTGGATTCGCGCCACGACCGCTTCCCTTGCGTTTAATAACGCAGCATAACCGGGACCGTGGACCATCTCGATGAAGTGCGCAATCGGCCCTGTGCTCCGTTGGTTCGCGGGAGACGCAAACCGGAACGCTTTCTCGATACCCGCATCCGGAGTTGGCTCATCGTTGTGTTGCAAAACCGAAAGCTGGTACTCGACCACTTGTTGGGGGGTCAGCTCGGGTTTCGGCGCAAGCTCTGTCGCATTTTGGGCGCTGGCAGGTTCGCCAAGAGCAAAAGCAAGAGTTGCGAACAGTAAGAGCCAACGCCCAGAGATCATAGCCTGCTTGAGCTTACGACTAGCCGTGCCAGCGTTCAACTCCCTTGAGAGAGCCTCGCGCAGAGGACGCAAAGGACGCCACGGAAACTATGAGGAGCGCTCCGTTTAGGGTCAGGCCAGCAACTCTTGAAGACCGTAGCTGCGCCCTTCGGTTCAATTCAGACTCAATTCTTCTCTTTCGTTGCCGGCAGGGAGGCCGGTGAAGGAATTTTATTCGCGTAGGTGTCAAAGTGGGAACTGATGTCTTTCACGACGATGCTGCCGACCTGGTAAACGTCACTGAGGGCTTCTCGGAGCGGCGATTGCTGAACGCTTCCTCAAAGCCGGGTATCAGGTCCTCCTCTTCGATATCGACGGGCAGGCTGCTGCCGCTGCTGCTTCCCGGATTAGTGCCCGCGCCAAACGCATTTCCCTCGAAGGCGACGTCACCAACGAGGACCACGTGAAAAATGCGGTCGCGCGCGCCATCGCCGAACTCGGATCACTCGACGTTCTTATTAACAACGCCGGAATCGAAATTAACGGAACTGTAGTCGATCTAACAGCGGAACAATGGGAACAGCAATTGGCCGTTAATCTGCGAGACGTATTTTTGTTTTCAAAATACGCGATCCCAGCCATGCAACCGCTCGGCGGTTCGATCATAAATATCTCGTCCGTTCATGCTTATGTTTCCTGGCCACGTTGTCCCGCTTATGACGCCAGTAAATCGGCGCTCATCGGTTTAACTCGCGCAATGGCCATCGATCACGGGAGAGACCGAATTCGAGTCAATGCGATCTGTCCCGGTTATATCGAGACGCCATTACTCGAACGCTGGTTCGCCAGCGGCATAGTGACCAAGGAAGAAGTCCTGAAATTTCATCCGCTCGGCCGTATCGGCACCACAAACGATGTGGCCGAGCTCGCTCTCTTCCTGGCATCAGACGCCGCCGCTTTCATTTCCGGCACCTCCATCACTGTCGACGGCGCCCTAACCGCCTCCGGCCATTAAACCCGAACTTCACCGGAGAGAGGCGGGTCGCGTCAGACCATTACGCAAAGACTAGCTCTAAATCTGACCTTCGAGCACAGTTGCAAGGATTCTAATTTTATCTTTTGAGTTCGAGAGATTATGATAATTTAAACAGTTTTTGTGGCTGATTTCTTCAATTTATTTGAATAATGTCGACTTACCAGTCGACATGAAGTCCCCGCAACTAGATCCGGATTTCCAGCATCGCCGAACGGTGCTCGTCGTCGACGACGACCCGTTTATTCTTCGGTACATTGAGCAAGCTCTCAAGATCGCTAAATACAATGTGAGAACCGCCACTAGCGAAGAGCAGGCCTTAGCTATTTTGAACGAGCAACAAATTGATCTCGTGCTCACAGATATCGTGATGGCCGATAGTGATGGCTTTCGCTTAGCTGCACGAATCGAAGAGCGCCGTAGTGATCTCCCTATTTTGTTCATGACGGGAGCCCTGCCCGAGACCGATCACCATGCTCAAGAACTTTGCGGAGCTGGTTTGCTCTTGCGTAAGCCTTTCGGGCCCCAACGTCTGTGGGATTTTCTAGCCGGGGCTTTGTCAAAGGCATTCACCGGTGTTTCGTGACGATTGCGTCTTTGCTATTGGTTAGCGTTTTATTCCTGTAATTTCCGAGATGTGCGGCATACTTTGATGTCCACCCCGCCTGCTCAAACTCAGAGCCATCGCCAGAACGGCTCTTTCGCACGCATCCGCTAACGGGACATCCCGTA
>JAFAIO010000321.1 GCA_019236675.1 Verrucomicrobiota bacterium | reverse complement strand
TGGTCGGCACTTACTCTGAGTTGGTCGAACTAATGGAGCTGGCTAACCGCGGGCGAGTTAATTTGGCTACCCAATATTATAAACTGTACGATGCCAACACCGCGCTGCACGATCTGCATCACGGTAAGGTAAGGGGACGGGCAGTATTGATGCCTTGAACAATCAGGCGAGAAAGCAACAACCCCAGAACTAACACCTCTACTCAATTCATCATGTTCACTACCACGTCCGGCGAAAAGATATTCGTTGTCGATGGGCATGTTCATTTGTGGGATGGCAGCGACGAAAACATAAAAAACCGATACGGCGAAGAATTCATTAAATGCTTTTACGACTATCACAAGCTAAGTCCGAAAGAGTACGTCTGGCCGTACAAAAAATATCAGAAATACACTGACGAAGATTTCGAGCAGGACATCTTCCAAAACGGATATGTCGATTTCGCGATTTTCAATCCTCAATACCTCGGCGATTTCTACTATAATGGCTTCTCGAGCCTGGAGCGGAACGAGACCTTCCGGAAAAAGCATCCGGACCGGGTGATCGCCAACGGGTTTTGGGATCCGCGGAACGAGGAGGCTGGCCTCAAACAACTAGAGAAAGACGTTGAGAAGTACGGCTGGAAAGGCGTCAAACTCTACACGGCAGAATGGAAAGGGGATTCGAAGGGTTGGAAGCTGACCGATCCCTGGTCTTATCGTTACTTGGAGAAGTCACAAGAGTTAGGAATCAAAAACGTCCACGTGCACAAAGGGCCAACGATCCGGCCGCTGAATAAGGACGCGTTCGATGTGGGCGATGTCGACGAAACGGCTACCTTATTCCCTGATTTGAATTTCATTGTTGAGCATTGCGGTTTGCCGCGCCTAAACGATTTCACGTTTATCGCCGCTCAGGAACCCAATGTCTACGCCGGTCTGGCAGTAGCGATAGCCTTGATTCATACTCGGCCTCGTTATTTCAGCGAGATAATTAGCGAATTGCTCTTTTGGTTAGGGCCGGATCGGATTCTTTTCGGAAGCGATTACGCGTTGTGGCAACCGAAATGGATAATCGAGAAATTCATGGACTTGCAGTTGCCCGAAGATCTGGCTGCTGAAACCGGGCAGATAACGATGGAAATGAAGAAGAAGATTCTGGGCGAGAACGCGGCCCGGCTCTATAACATTCCCATCTCGGACGGAGCATCGAGTCCAAAGAGAGCCGAGTCTCCTGAACCCGTTCGTAAGGTTGCACCGGTTGCGTAATCGACATTTTCGTCCTCGTAATCGCCGTCGTCCTCGTCCTCGAAACGGCGAGGGCGCGCGATCGTAACCGCTGGCATTGACGAAGACGAGAACTGCCAATAGGGAAACCCGAAAAACCCATTACTCCGTAACGCCAACACTCCGCACTCGTTGCTCCGCTCTTACCCAATCGAGGACGAGGACGACGACGAGGACGAGAACGATGCAACCCTCTAACCGCCTAGAGCAAATCTGGTTAGCACTGGAGTCGGTTACTGACCCGGAAATCGACGAATCGGTTGTATCTCTGGATTTTGTGTCCGAGGTAAAGATCGACGAGAGTAACGGGATCGAAATTGAGTTCCGGTTACCTACCTATTGGTGTGCGCCGAATTTTGCGTTCCTGATGGCGAGCGATATGCGCGATGCCGTTAGCGAACTGGATTGGGTGGCGGATGTGACCGTTAGATTAGTCGACCATTTCAGCGCCGAATTGATCAACCGGGGCGTCGCGCGGAAACAAGACTTTCGAGATGCGTTTCCTGGTGAAACCGATGACGATTTGTGTGCCCTGCGCCAGAAGTTTCTCGGACAAGCCTACGAACGCCGGCAAGAACTGTTACTAAAACATCTCTTTGGGCTGGGCTCTGACCCAACCTCGATCCTGGGGCTACGTCTATCCGATCTGCTCAGTCTAGCGCTCGATCAACAGGGAGCTGCTTTGCGCGCCCTGTACCTTTTCGTATGGCGTAAGAGTCATCCGAATGCCGGCAAAGAGGCAATGGCTTTCACAACCTGGGAAGGCACGCCAGTCGATCCTCGCGACTTAAAGGACTATTTGCGGAAAATCGCTGGTGCCAGGCGAAACGCCGCTTTTAACGGCTTCATCTGCCGAAGCCTACTTGCCGAACGGGCTGGAGACAAGAGGTGAGCGGTGATTGTGTTGCCGGCGATGACGGCGCTCGCGGCGTTAATCGGTTCCTCACGCGGGTGACAAGATTTGGTGTTGCCCCGAATAGAGTTGTTGGAGATCCGCTACGGCCGCCTGCAGTGCGTCAGGCCAAGCCAGACCCAGTTTCAGATAGAGCCGGATCAGCCGGCCTGTTTTGTCTTTGATCGAGCGCGGAACGACGCGCGAGAGGCCTCTTCTGATCAATGGCTTCCGCGCGTTTATCCGCGTGGTCCGTGTCTTGCGAATGCTTCGACTTACCATATGCCCGCAAATAACGGGTATCGATTGATTTCCACCTAACGATTTCGGATCGAGCGCCGAAAATCGGGGACGAAAGGCGCGATTTTAGCATTGAACGCTGAGGAAACGCCGGACGCGGCCAGCCCGTGGAGCGCTGCCTCGCTTGCGAGGCCGACCCGGTCAGGGACCGGGACCGCGTGAATACCGCTCACGGCTGAGGATGACGACGAGGACGAGAATCAGTACAAGGTGCCTTCAGCGCTGAACTTGTGTTCTAAGATTCAACTTGCGTTCGGCGGTGCCGACCGCATCGGCCTCGCAAGCGAGGCAGCGCTCCACAGTCAAGCATCAATCTGCTGCAGGACCTCGTCATAGTTCCACTCATTCTTCCCATCAACCAATTTCCCTTCAAGGATTGTTACCTCGCAAGTACCTCGAATCTGAATTCTCTTTCCCGTTGGTTCCCGACCTTCGAACACGCCGGTATGCACAACGGTTCCATGCCAGCCACCCTTAACGTTAGCTCCATGTGATACGACTTCGTCAACCGTAAGGTTGAAATCAGAAAAGGCTGAACACATCATTTTGTGAAACTTTTTGAATTCCTCACGCCCTTCATGCCTTTGACCGGGAAGCAAGCCGTCCGCCACAACACTGGGAGCCATTAACTCGTCAATGACTGAAGCATCCCCATGGTTCCAGACTTCGGAAAACCATCGTTTAATAAGCATCTCGTTTTTATCCACGGTCACAGTGTCTAACAAAAACCCGGAGAACATAAAACTCTTTCATCCTGGCGAAGGTAGACGTTTGGCGGGCCGATCAGCGAGAAGGTATTCGGCGATTCGCATAGGACGTCAGCGAGCGCAGACTCCTGAACTCCTTGAACTCCTGAACTCCTGCACTCCTGAACTCCTGAACTCCTATCAACCTGTTCTACACGAATAATCAGCATTCTGTATCTGTTCTGGTTACGTGATATACGCGAGATTCGGCTGCATGGAGAGGACGCGGTTGTGCCGCGGTGAAAGGGAAAGAACGTTGTGGCGCCCGAGTCGGAGGGGCGTTGCCACGCCCGCAACGCTTCGCGTAGCGATGCGGGCCGGGCACTCCGTGGGTTAGCCTTGTCGCGCCGTAGGTCTTGCGATGGCGGATCGCGCGGAGGCCCGACGCCTGGAATCGTTGCAGCTATTGCGTTCGGATAAACGCGACGCCCGGGGTTTTTAGGCAGGAGCGCGTGGAATGGCCAGGAAATGATCAGAAGTTAGACAAAACGGAAGAACGAAAGGCATTGCAAATGCAACCACATTGCCCAACAGCGAAAGGTCGTCTTCAATTCTTGTTTTTTTTCAGGCAACGCCGCTCGAAGATTTTGTTCAGACCGGATCCGAGGCCGGAAGCAGTATGCAGCGAGGAGGACGATTTGATCCGTGCCGAAGGGGTGGATAAGGCCTCGCTCGATTCTCAAATAGAAAACGCCCGCTCACGGCTTGGTTGGGGGATCACCCATATCTAAGTAATCGAGCGGTCTCATTCTCCAAACGCCCATGCCACCATCAGAGGAAACTCTTTTTGCCAAAACGCATCGCCGTGTGACCCGGGCCGCTCCCTCATGACAACGTCTGCACCTGCATCGCCCAGCGCGTCCGCCCACCGCACCGCGTTCTCCAGAAAGAACGGCTCTGCCGTGCCGGCGACGAGATACGTGCGCGGAATCGAACTCGGCATTACTCCCGGCGGTCGGTGACCCCGCCGGGTGAGGCGCAGAAAATCGCACCGTAGACATCCGGATGCCGGAGCCCGACGGCCAGCGCAAGCTACCCGCTCGCCGAGACACCGAACACCGCGGTGCGGTTGGCGGGCAGCGCGACTCCGAAACGCTTCCGCACCCACCGGCTTACATCCTCGACGAAGAACCTTTCGTGTGCAGCGAACCGTTCCGGGTCAAAGCCCGGTGAGTACTCATGAAGCCGCATCGTCTCATCGGCTGGCCGATGTACACCGACGATCATTGTGGACGGTACGTCGGCCGTTCAAGGACACTGCCCCATTGCGAAATCAGCTGGCCATCACCAGTGAACACAACTGCCTCGGCCGGCTCCGGCGGGGCATACATGGTGACCTTCCGGCCACCGTCGTATTCAAATGTCTCGGTCATCAGCTCTCCTTTAGCCATATCACATTTTCCCAAGGCCGAACCTGAAACCACGCCTGGCGAATACTAATTGAACCCACCAACGACATTTCAAAGGACCAGGGGCCAAGAGATCCGGATTTGGCCTTTAATAATCTTCGAACCCTGAAAGGTGATTTTGGCGGCGATATTCGTTTCTGCTACCTGCCCAGCTGTACCAGATCGTAATCGAACCCTTCCAAACGAAAAAACCAGGTGATGATGAGGAATACATCCGGTGAGGTCCCCAGAAATCACGTTCAAACGGTTATGGAAATAGTGGGCTAACTGGCCAAATCCTTCCTTTCCTGAGAATTTAATTGAATTCGAAGGCAATTCCTCTCCTAACGTATGTGGCTCTGCGGCCGCGAGAATCCACTCCACTCTAGGAGAAAGGAACTCAAATAGCGGCTCGATGTGCTTGGGATCAGTGAGAGCGGAATAAAGCAGTTCAACGATTTCTGGTCGCTCCATTTCGATGCGGGAAGGCGAATCTGGTTTTTCTTGAAATGTTAGTTTTTTAGAGAGTGCGGTGCGGAGTTTAATATCCGGTGCATAGGAATATCATTCGAGCTTTGAGCCGTAAATGGATTCGCCAAAAGTAGTCTGGACTCTAGTTAACTAGATGTGGAATATCGTCGAAGATGACCTCGCTTCCAGCTAGAGTGGTCGTGATCGAAGAACGGGGGTGTCAGTACCAGGTAGTTGTGCAAATCACTACCAAGTACCGCGGCTCGTTTAACACGCTAACTTTTGGCGAGATCAAACCCTATAGCGGTTCTCTGAAAGATGGCCGGCTGGATCTCGTTTATTACCGGGATCCGGGCCTGCGGACAGGGGATCAATTCCCGCTTTGGACGCTTCATTGACGAACTTTCGAATCGTCCTCGAACTCGTCGTCGTCCTCGTCCTCGATACCGTTGGAACGCAGTTGCAGTCGAAAATGCTTAGAGTCAGCAGTCCATGGACTGGTGCCTGCGAGGAGCTATAATCGTCTGCGAAACTCTTCCCTACGAAAGGATTTGAGTCCGTGAGATCAGAAGCCACATCGACTTGCCCAGCTTGTGGCGCCCGAATTCCCGTCGGGCTCGGCTTTTGTTCAGTTTGCGCTCTGCGAGGCGCTATCGACGTGGGACAGGAGACGGTCGAATTGGATACTGAACCGGCTCACTCTTTATCGGCGTTACGATTCGACCATTATCAGATCTTAAACCGGGAGAATGGAACACCGCTTGAATTGGGGCGAGGCGCGATGGGAGTGACTTACAAGGCGATCGACATCAATCTGCAATGCGCGGTTGCGTTGAAGGTGATTAACGCCCGGTTCATCGGCGATGACTCAGCCCGCCGCCGCTTTATACGGGAGGCGCGAGCAGCCGCAAGCGTCCGCCACCCGAATGTTGCCTCAGTGTTTCATCTTGGAATGAGCGACGAGGGCTATTTCTATTCGATGGAGTTTGTCGAAGGAGAGACGGTGGAGAACCTGATCAAACGCTGCAGACGACTTGAGCCAAAGATCGCTCTGAAAATCACGGACCAGGTTGCTACCGGTTTGGCCGCAATTCATGAACAGAAGCTTGTGCACCGAGACATTAAGCCCACTAACATCATGGTGAGTTTGAAGGACGAAAGCCGGCTAACCGCGAAGATTATCGACCTCGGCCTAGCGAAGGCCGCGGGAGAAGCTGCTCCTGAGTCGATAATTTCGACGCTTGGAGGCTTTGCTGGAACGCCAGTTTTCGCAAGTCCCGAACATTTTACGGGGGTGGGGGTCGATATTCGCTCGGACCTGTATTCGCTCGGCGCGACGCTGTGGGTAATGCTCACTGGTCAGCCGCCATTCCGGGGTACGCTCGCTGAGCTAAGCTACCAGCATCGGCAAATGCCTTTACCACTCGAACAACTTAAAGGAATTCCACAGCCTGTCGTTACTTTACTCGAAGTGCTTCTTGAAAAGGATCCGGCGCGGCGTTTCCAGAACCCTGCGGAGTTATTGAAAGCGCTGCCGACTATCGTAAACGCCGTTGTCGCAGGCCGTAGAGTCACTCGCCGTCGCTTGGACGAGTTTACCACGCATCCGATAACCCGCAAGAAAAGTAGAAGACAGGGACCAAAGAAAATTTCGATCGCGAGATTGCCCGTCACTGGAAGTGAGCTCTTCGGCCGAGAGGAAGACATTGCCTTCCTGGATGACGCATGGGCAAATCAGGAGGTCAACGTCGTCACCATTGTTGCCTGGGCTGGAGTCGGAAAGTCGACATTGACGAACCATTGGCTACGAAGGATGGCCGCTGACGGTTATCGGTCCGCAGAGCTTGTCTTTGGCTGGTCGTTCTACAGACAGAGCACCAGTGGAGAGACTTCGTCTGCTGACGAATTCCTTGACGCCGCTCTGGCTTGGTTTGGAGATCCAGATCCGCGAATCGGATCGGCTTGGGAGAAGGGTGAAAGACTCGCAAAGCTCGTCGCACATCGCCGAACGTTATTGATCTTGGATGGCATTGAGCCGCTGCAAAACCCGCCTGGCCCGCTGGAAGCGCGATTACGTGACCCTGCTCTCCAGGCGTTCTTGCGCGAACTGGCGGCTTTCAACAAGGGGCTCTGCGTCATCACCACACGGACTCCAATCGCCGATATCGCGGATCATGAGAAGACCTCGGCTTTGCGATGTGACCTGGAACAACTATCAAGCGATAACGGTGCGCAATTGCTCCGCGCGCTCGGCGTCAAAGGCGACGACGTAGATTTGCGGACTGCCAGTGAGGAGTGCGGTGGTCATTGTCTCGCTCTAACACTGTTAGGTAGCTATCTGAGCGATGTGTACAACGGAGACATACATTACCGCAGCGAAGTCTCCGGGCGACTTTCACACGATGTACGGCAGGGAGCGCATGCCCGGAAAGTGATGGAATCTTACCAGGCTTGGTTTGGTGAAGGGGCCGGGTTATCCGTTCTCCGGATGTTAGGTTTATTTGATCGCCCGGCAGATGAAAAGGCAATTGCAGCTCTGCGCGAACCCCCTGCGATTCTCGGATTGACAGAGTCACTAACAAATTTGAGCCAAGTTGAATGGCGAGCAATTATTGCCAAACTGAGAAGGGCCAGACTCCTCGCCCCGGAAGAATCTAACAATCCCGGGCAATTGGACGCGCACCCTCTAGTGCGCGAATATTTTGGTGAACAGCTCCGGGACCGAAGGACCAGCGCTTGGACGGAAAGTAACCGGCGGCTTTACAATTACTACCAAGCGCTTGCGCCCGAACTGCCAGAGACATTTAGAGACATGGAGCCCCTTTTTTTGGCGGTCATCTGTGGCTGCAACGCTGGGCTATATCGCGAAGCACTTCATGAAGTTTATATGCCACGGATTCAAAGGGAGAATTGTTCTTTCTCCGCAAATGTCCTTGGGGCCAGAGGAACATTGCTCTTGGTTCTAAGTCACTTCTTCGAGAAAAAGCATTGGGAATTGTCCGTGGTAAAGGGTTCTGAAGAGCACACTCTCACTGAGGAAGATGAGCTTTTCATCCTTTTGCAGACAGGCCAATATCTATGCGCAACGCGCGGATTCGGGGTTCCGGGGGTGCGAGTTTGTTATGAGCGAGCAGAGTCTTTGTGCCGCGCTCTGAATCGGCCTTACTTTCTGTATGTGTCGCTGATGGGTCAGTGGCGTCATTGTTGCGCCACCGAGAAAGGAACGGCAAGGCTGCGACTCGCGCAAAGCGTTTACTCCCTGGCGAGGGAGCAAAATGAAGTTGCACAATTGATAGGAGGCTGCAGCGCTCTGGCGATGACGAACTACTTTGTGGGCGATTTTGATGGCTCCTATGAATACGCCATTCGCGGCGCTGAGCTCTGGAGCTCGGGAGGTGCAAAGTCCATGATCGACGAGCTCGAGTTACCTGGCATCGCTTGTCTTCGATTTCTGGCCCTATGCCAGTGGCACAAGGACGATATCACCTCTTCCCAAGCAACGATCGAGAAAGCAATTTCGCTAGCAAGAGTGCTGAACGATATGCACGGTCTGGCGGTAGCGCTAGACATTGCGGCAGCTTTAGCCTGCGACGAACGCAATTTGGTGAAGGTGCAACTCTACTCTTCGGAGATAATCGAACTTTCAACGCATCATCGTTTTGCGGTTTTAATGGCGATCGGGGCCATCTATCGCGGTTGGGCGCTCAGCGCTGGCGGCAAGAGCTCAGAAGGTATTCTGTCAATCGAGGGAGGGTTAAGAGATCTCCGAGCAACCGGCGAACTCGAGCCTGCCGGATTTTATCTAGCGTTGAGGGCAGAAGCGTTGTACTTGGCGGCGCGCACTGACGAAGCTCTCGAAGCGGTAAAGGAGGCAGAACTACTCGCTGAACGGTTTGAGGGTCGCGCGTTCCTCGCCATGCTTCTTCGTCTGCGCGGCGTTTTTCTCACAGCTTTGGGTGCTGACGAAAGCCTGATTCAATCTTCGTTTTGCGAGGCCATCCGGGTCGCCAAGGAGCAGGGGTCAGTTTTGTGGGCTAAACGTTCGGAAGCAATGTACGCAGAATACCTGCGCCAAAAACCGAGCGCCGCCAGAGGATGCGGCTTCCGACTCCCTCTTTTATGATTAACCGTCAGGCGGCTCCGTCTTTTCCGCTGTGTCGTCCGCGACCGCTGCGCGAGGCTCTCTTTTTTATCGGCGCCTCAACCGGACTCTGGTTCACTGCGACCGCCTCTGCTAACCGCCAGAGCTGCTAACTAACAGAGCAAAAGCCACGTCGGGCAGGACTTCCTCCTTCGCTGAAGCTATGGCGGACAAGTCGGCGAGCTCAGTCGAGCCGCTGTCCTTCGTCCTCGATTTCAGTGCAAGCGGCTTGATGGAGCGCGGAGTACTGACCCTCAGTTCTGCAACGACTCCAAAAGAGTCTGCCAATTTATTGAAGATGCCTCTGGAGAGCTGTGTGCGACGTCGCTAAACTCGAATGACTAGCGATGAATCGAGTGCGGCATGTCACCGCTGGTGATTGAGTGATGAAAAGACGTTTGTTCAAAATCCGGGTCATAGACGTTGTGCTCTATACCTTATTTTGGATGCTGGTTCCCGGTCTAAGCGATGCGGAGGAACAACCGTCGTTGGTCCAAACGTTAAGTTATCTGAAAGAAAAGGCGACGGGCTCTTGGATCAGGTGGGACGGCGGCCTTTTTATATCGGCTACCGAATACCGCGACTTCCGAACTGTTGTAGGCAGTAGTCCTCGCCCGCATCGCCACGCGAAGCGTGCGCGGCCATCACTCCAGCTTTCCCTATTCCTCGACCGGCGGACCCTCAAAGATCGACCTCGAATCAAAGCCGGCTTGATCGGGCTGCCAGAGGCACGATCGGTTTTTATTTTCCTCAATTGGCAGGTAAATCAGTAAATGAATTCTGCTTTTCTCCCGCCTTACCTTTTCAAATAAATGTGTCGTCTATCTTCATCAGACATCAAGGTTTAGTCTGCGGTGTGTCGCCAGCAGGTACTGCTTTCTTTGCCGCTGCAGAATGTTTGCTAGCAAGGTACCATTTCCACTTACCATCGACCTTATGCCAAATGCGCCTACCGTTATCGTCATCAAAAGGAGCATCGCTCTCATGTTTCCGTTGGTAATGTTTGGAAGTTGCTGTTGGAGATTCAGTACGTTCTGGTGGTGACTCAAGTGTAGGTGTTGCCGTGGGCAACGGGGTTGCGGCTGCTATACGCCGAGGTGTTGGCGTTGAGACGGCAATCGGCTTACTTAAATTCGCGACATTTTTTGTCAGGGTCCAATACGTTGTTGGGCCGTCCAAAAAACGAAATTCGGCCGGATCTTCAGGTATCGTTCCACTAAGTAATACTACAATATCCATGTCGGTTGCTATTTGAGGCCTTATATGTCCATTTTCAGCTAATTTAGCGATACCGTCATTGTCATGTTGTGCCGATAATTTGTTCACCTCCCTTAAAGTCTGTAATGAATCAAAGTATACCGACCCTGTTAAGAGTGTATCAGCAAAAGCAGGTGCTGATGTGATGAATGACGTTATAAAAAAAAATTTCGCGACCATGCCTGGCATTGCCGCATTAAATGGAAATTTCATCCGTCTATTTGAGCAACGCATAGGACAACTCCACTAGTACTCGGTTACTTTTGTCGACGTGAAAATACCGGAAATTAGAAGATCAGTAAAGACGGCAGTCTTTTTCTTGTAGGCTCATCTAGTAAACCTATCTATTATTATCAGTGTCTAAAACTGCGAAAGTTTTTGGGCTTTAGCAAGCCACAGTCGTTTGTGCGACCGCCTCCTCTCCGGGCAATGACTGCAAGCCGACGTATTACCTAAGCTAAATTTAACCGCTTTCTCTCAGACTAATTGATTACCCCAAAGATTGTCGCGCAGAGATGTTCCTATCCACTTCCTCGGTCGAAGGAACTGCACCTCTTTCGATGGGTACCAGCGATGATCTATAATTCAAATTTGTTTTCGATTATTGCTCGCTCGTTCCGAGCTATCGAGAATCAAAAACAGAACGGTTTCGCGATATGCAACCCATTTCCTACCCATTCGCCGGTCTGAAGCCAAGTCGTCCGTCGCGTCCTCTGCGCGAGGCTCTTTTTTGTTTATCGGGAACGCAACCCCTCGAACTCTCACACACGGAGATGTGGTCACATGAACACAATCAGCAAGTGATGATTTACGCGGCTGGGGCTTTGTTCTCGTACTCGTCCTCGAATCGGAGATAAAGCGCTCGAGCAATGCGCCAAGTCCGAACTGCACGAGGTGTCTACAGGGCGCTTCGGGCGCTTGGTTCCCGGCACCGGATCCCGGCGGTGGTGGTAGAATTGGAATTGCCAGCGGCCGGCTCGGGATCGGGAAAGGGGACAAAGCTTAGGAATCGCCATTCGCTCCAGGTCACCACGAGCTGGCCTGATTTGAGAGCGCTGCTCTCATCGATCTTCTGGATTTTCATCGGTTTCTTTTGAAAGAAACCGGGCTAGAGGGCGCCGCGGCTTCTTCAGAAGAGACCGGAAAGATCAAAGTGAATGCTCATAGGACTTTGAAAGATTAACTACCACGGGCGGCTTTGTCGAGAGCGGGTGGTGAGTCAGAACGCACGTATTGAAAGGATAACCATTCCGTCTGGAGGTTCTGAATTTGAACAAAAACCGCCTCAGTCCGACGGGAACCACGACCAAGCAAAGACGCCCTACCGGCTAGCTAGCAATTTCTTATTCGGAATTTTTGCTGGCTTAAGCTACAAGCAATTTTTGGTCGACAATGCCGTACGACGTATTCATTAGCCACTCGAGCTCGGATAAGCTAGTTGCTGAGGCCGTGTGCGGCAGGCTCGAGTCGGCCGGGGTACGCTGCTGGATCGCCCCGAGAAACATTAACCCGGGTGAAGCATGGTCGGCAGCGATCTTAAGGGGGATCGAGAGTTGCCGCCTTATGGTGCTGGTGTTCTCCGATGATGCGAACCAATCGGCTCACGTTCGAAGGGAAGTCGCCCATGCCTGTGATCACGAGCTAATTGTTATCCCACTGCGGATCAGAGAAGCGATTCCCAGAGGCGATCTCCAATATTATCTAAACGAGCTCCACTGGTTAGATGCTCTGACACCACCCCTGGAGAAGCACCTGGAAGCACTCACTGCCAGAGTGACGCACCTATTATCAGGCGATCGTGTCACACTAGCTGAGACCTCGGTACCGAAGAGCAAGCTCAGGCCTGCTCGTCACCGGTTGCCGCCCCTGGTGCTGCTGATTGCTCTAAGCGCGATTGCCCTCGTCGTAAGCCTTGCAACGATATCCCTCTGGATCTTCTCGACTCACAATGTCAGCCAAACATTAGCAAGTCCGGCCACCGAAGCCGTGGAATCCGGAACGCCTATCCCCGAAATCGTGCTTAGAGATGGAATCCATGTTTCCATTGCTAAACAGCAAGTTTTGCTAAATGATGCCGATTTAGGGCTGCGAGCGATGCCGGCGGCTGGTATCGCGATGATCGAGAACGGGCCTGGTCGCGTAAGACTTTTGCTAGGTGCAGGAAATAAGACTTACCTCCTTGAAGGTCCCGATCTTGGCCATCTAAACGCATTGCCGCGTTTGGTGCTTGAACCAGGTGAACCCGGGACGTTTGACAATGGGGCTGCCAACGTATTCGCCGTCGTAAAATCTGGATCCACATTCTACGCATTTTATCAAGCATCCGATAGCGAAGGAGTGTCCGGAACGACTGTGGCCGGTTATTCAGGATTTTACCTGAGCATTGGATTGGCCGAGTCCGATGACGATGGTGATACCTGGGTCAAGAAAGGACAAATTATAAAGTGCGCAAAACCGAAGGAATGGGCGGCTACGCCAAAGCAAGGCGGACGCGGAATAGGATGGGCCGGTGGCTTGGCCGACACAAGCGGGAAACACTTTTACGTCTACTACACCGATCTATCTACTCCACACACCCCCCTCGGTCAGATTAATGTTGCTCGATGCAGCTTGGATGACGGGCCGCCCCTTCCTGGAAATTGGAAGAAGTATTATGAAGGAGCGTTCACGGAACCAGGTATCGGTGGCCAAGATTCTCCGATCATCGATCTTTATTCTGCCGGCCACTCTGGAGCTTGGTATGGCCGTCCGACCTACGCGAAGTTCATGGGAAAGTACATCATGGTGTTCGAGGTGAACCAGCCTCGCGAGTGGGAGGCTGGCATGGCGCCGCAGATCAGCGGCATTTATCTAGCGGTCTCCGACGACCTCATCAAATGGTCCGAACAGTTCAAGTTAGTATCGAGTTACGCGCAGCGCGTAATGGGAAAGTCTATCGTAGTGGCCCCGACAATCGTATTTGATCAGGATGACAAGGCATCCGGTTGGCTGACTTATGGCTATTCACCAAAATATACTTCAGAAGCTTTGCTTAATCTTGGCACCCCTACCTATCTTGTCGGTCGGAGAATCACATTCGAGAAAGAGAATCACTAAAAGACCGACCGGGATTAGTCACAATTTTCTGGAATAAGTGCTCGGCGTGGCGCTGATAGAACTGCGCGCAGCCATCTAAATCGCGGTTTACGTCGAGTTTCGCCTTAGATAGTCTACTGTCTGACGAAATGCGTCTGCCGCATCGCTCTCTCGCCAGGCCTTCGGAAAACGTTTGATGGCAAATGCGTGGCCCGCATCTGGGTATTCGACGAGTCTTATCCTGCCCCTCCCAGCAGCAGCGAGTTCCCGAGCTCTCTCAATCAAGCAACAATCTTTGTAAGTATCGAGGACGCCAGCAAATATCAGCGTCGGCACTCTGATCTTCGATGCGAAGTCGCCTGGATAGTGAATGAAGTTCGTCTCCGGGTAATAAGCGACTGCTGCGGAGACAGTGTCCGGCATTCTTGACGCATAGGTTAGACACGCCCCCCCGCCGAGGGAAAACCCGATAACCGCCACTTTGCCGGGGAGTGAATGAGGCGATTGTTGTGCGCGCGCTATGACGGCTCTCCTCCAGCTTCGCAAACCTGCATGCCAATACGCGCAACGACGTATTGCCGCCAGCCAGCGTTTGGTCACAAAATCCTTCTGATGCGCCCCCGTTGTCTTCGGCGAAGCTCTAGCCGCCCGCACTCGCTTAACCCTCTTCTCGGCCGACAAGCCGGACCGCTTCTTTACCGTCATCAAGTTCTGGATCGATAAAACCTCGGGCGTGGCACTCGAGCTCAAGACCGGCGTTCCTTCCTATCAGGCCGATGATGAGGAAGGCAGAGCGCATATCCTGATCCATCTGCCAATTGAGACCGACGAACATCCATGGTGTCTCTGGCGGCCGGATCTCGCCGGCTTTGACTCGAGGTCGATTTTTTAAGGCGCGCTGGTTGAGGAATAGGGAAGCTGGAGCGATGGAGTAACGGAGTATTGGAGTGTTGGGCTACTGCATCGCCGACGAATTGTACTGCGTTGGTGCGAGATTGGGAAATTTGTAGTGCGCTCGTATATCATATCTACTATTCAAGCTAGCCAGTAAGCACTGCCTGATTCGGCAGAGCCCAGATCTTAGCTAGCCGTTTTCGTTTTGCTTTTGAGCGCGAGGAACGAGCAGCGAGTCATCAAACGCAAAATACAGCTACCTCTCAGCGCGGAGCCGGAAGCGAGCTCAAGCTCAAAACAGAATAAATGGTGGCATCCCATAGGGAGGACATGTTTATGCCGGATTTGGGCTTGAACTCGCTGTAGCAGAGCGCTACGGGCCGCGCCGCTTTGCCCAGAGTATTCCACCACTCCATTCTGTTCGCTTGATTCGAGGACGGCCTGCCGCGCCGAAGG
>JAFAIO010000319.1 GCA_019236675.1 Verrucomicrobiota bacterium | reverse complement strand
GTCTTAGACCCTGGGCGTCGCGTCTTTGCGAACGCCATACCTAAGGGCGTTTTTGAGGCGCCGAAGCCCGCGCGCTAAAACGCGGAATGCGACGCCCCTCCGGTTTGACAACGTTCACGCTCAATCACTAACCGGCCGCAATCTCTAATACTATGAACGAACTAACGGTTCATGCCTCAACTTCTACCAAATGGGCTGGATGAGCGGGTGGTCAGGGCTGCGGCACAGCTTCGACCGCGACGCCGTACTCGGCGGCGCGCCTCAGCAATATCGACGACGCGCGCCCGGCGAGCGCCGCGATGGTGAGCGACGGGTTCACGCAGAGCGAGGTCGGTACGCTTGACGCGTCGGTGACGAAGATGCCGGGATGGCCGCGCAGCTCGTGTTTATCGTCGAGCGCCGACGTCGCGGGATCGTCGCCGATTCGGCACGACGCCAGGGGGTGCGCACACTGGATCTTCTTCGTCGACTTCACCAGATGGAGCGAGGCGAGGCCGTCGAGCGTCATGATCGACCGGCTCGCCGCGTCGGACAGATCGAAACCGCGCATGGTCTCGGGCGAGATGTCGAACTTTAGCTGGCCGACCGATGCCGGCTCGACGCGCTTGAAATTTCCAAACTCGGGCGGCTCGCCAAAGACGCCTTCGTTGGCGTCCTCGGTCATCGCGAGGACCGTCAGCCAGGAGCGCCAGCGCGAGGTGAGGTTACGCTTGTCAATGCCGAACCAGAACGGCGGCTCGGCGTCGTCCGCGCCAGGGAGAATGTTTGTGGCCGGCGGAAAGTAGATCTGCGAGCAGTTCAAGGGACAAGTGCGACGACAAGGAGCGACAGGAGGGGGCCCTTAAGGGTCGCGTCTTAAATATTAAACACAATTTTATATTGTGTTAAATACTTAGACGCGACCCCCTGTTGTGCCCCCTCCAACTGGCTGCGGCTTACGCTGCAGCCCACTCCGCTGCTAGTTCTTCAGCGTAGCTGCTGTACGTTTTCGGCTGGTGGCCGAGCAAAGCAGCAAAGCGTGCCGTCTGGTCCTCCGTGTTGCGGAATCCACGCTCGATAAAACCCTCGAACATGAGCCGAAGATCGTGAGCCAGCCAAAGATTGGGATTCGCTTTTTCTCGCAAAGGATTCCCTTTTTTCCGCATTTGTGCTTCAAAATTATCGAAGTCTCCGTGTCCAGCGTAAGTGATCTCTTTGTCCAGCAGCTTGGACCACGTGGCTGCCGCCTCCGGGCCAGTCAACATGTCTGACGAAACTTGGTCGTACGTCTTTCCCTCGTGGCCTTTTTCGGTCAACGATATCGCGGCCGCCTCTGCGATGTCGCGAACATCCACCACAGCCACGCCCTGATTCCCCACGGGAATCGGATATATACCGGCGCCGATTAACGCGGCCTTCAGCCCGCGCTCGTTCTGAAGAAAGTACGCGGGCCGCAAGATCGTATAAGGCATCCGACCTGCACGAATCGCTCCCTCGACGGCATACTTCGCAGCGAAATGCGGAACCTCGAGAAACTGATCTGCCTTAAAGATTGACGCATAGGTCACATGTTTCAGGCCAGCTTTCTTTGACATGCTATAAGCGGTAAGAGCTTGGACGAGCTCATCGGGGGCACCGCCGTTCAGCAGGAACAGCTTGTCGACACCCTTGAGCGCTTCCGCTGTTGAGACCGGATCAGTCAGGTCGCCGAGTGCGATCTCTACCGCGCTAGGAAACGTACCTGGCTTGGGCTGCTTGCGGGTCAACGCCCGCACATCCGCTCCGCGCTGAAGAAGCGCCTTAACTACCTCGCTGCCTACCCTGCCTGTTGCACCCGTAACAAGAATTTTCATTGTTCTCCCCCTCCATACGGTTATCTGGAAACGGTGCCGCCATCAACTGGCAAGTCGATTCCAGTGATGAAGCTGCTCTCGTCGGAAGCAAGAAACACGGCTGCCGACGCGATCTCATCCGGTGTTCCCAGTCGTCCCATAGGGACCATCTTTTTGAAGTAATCGCTGGTACCCTCGTCAGATGTTTTAGCGCCCTCTTGGATCATAGGCGTCTCCGTCGGTCCGGGGCTGATCACATTCGCTCGAATGCCGCGGCTGGCCAGCTCCGCGGTCCAGGTCCGGACAAAAGAGACCAAAGCCGCTTTTGTCGCCGAATAGGCGCCGAAGTCCGGTAGGCCCATCTGCCATGCGGCCGAACCAGAAAGGATGATTGACGCTTTGTCAGCGAGCAACGGCAGCGCTTTCTGCACCGTAAAGTAAACCCCGCGTGCGTTCAGGTTGAAATGCTTGTCATAGGTTTCTGGCGTCGATTTTGTCAGTGAAACCGGATCTACGACGGCGGCATTTGCGAAGACGATGTCGACATTTCCCTTCGTTTTTCGCACCACTTGGTAGAGATGATCTAGATCATCGAGCTTGGAGACATCTCCCTGAACGGCCGTTACATTCTTGCCAATGAGCGAGACAGCCGCGTCCAATTCCGCTTGCCGTCGCGCGGTAATAAAAACGTAAGCGCCTTCCTCCACGAACCGCTTGGCCGTAGCCAAGCCGATCCCGCTGTTGCCTCCGGTAATTACTGCCACCTTATTACTCAATCTGTTCATATGCTTTTCGAATAATGGGTTCTTATTTAATGTTAATTTTTAAGAGTGTTTATGTGCGCCGGTGCTCTAAGGGAGAACTTCCCGAGCATTGTCTCTCCGGCGGCCGCTTCAATCAGCCGAGGCTAACCAGATTCTGAAACAGAATCCCGCCCGGCTGGCCGTCCACAACGTGAAGAGGTACGCCGCCCCGATCGAGTCTTCCCAGTTCGACTGGAGCAAAGCCAAGCTGCGTTGCTACCGCCGCGACCGTTGCGCTGGCATCGGCGTCATTGCTTGATAAGAACACGGCCTGTCGCTGCCCCTTAACGGGCGGATTCGTTCCAAGTTGTGCCGCAGGTAGATGATTAAAGGCCTTCACCAGGCGTGCGCCAACAAATGCTTTGGACACGATTTCGGAAGAGAGGAGACCTCCCAGTTCCTCCGGAGCAACATGAAAGACATTCGTAGTATCAACAATGATCTTGCCGTTCCATTGTTTGAATTGCTTAGCCACATCCGGGTGAGCAGTAAATGGGACAGCAAGGAAGATGATCTCAGCCTCACAAGCGTCTTGAACGGACCGGGGAAACACGCTGGGACCGAGTTCTTCCGTTAAAGACGCAAGCGTCTTGGGTCCACGCGAATTCGCGATTGCGACTTCGATATTCTTCCGGGCGAAGGCGCGGGCGAGCGCAGTACCAATTTCGCCGGAACCAATAATAGCGTAGTTCATAAGCAAATTTCCATTCTCTCATCACGAATCTTCGTGACGGTGAAACTGTGGGCGCGGTTGGCGAACTTGAGAAATACCGTGATTCTTTACTCCTAATAACTATTAGTTATGGTTGGCCTATGGAATTACGCCATCTCCGTTACTTCGTCGCCGTGGCCGAGGAGGAGAATGTTTCGCGCGCCGCGTCGAAACTTCACGTGTCGCAGCCGGGCGTCAGCCGCCAGATCCACGACCTCGAGGATGAAATCGGGTTTTCCCTGTTTGAACGGAACGGCAAATCCGTGCGCCTAACGCCGGCCGGCAGAATTTTTTTTGGCGAAGCCCGCGACATTCTCCAACGCACGGCCGACGCGGTGAAAAAAGCCAGCCGCGCCCGTGCGCCTCAGGCGGAAATCAACGTCGGTTACGCGCCCTCCCACACGGTCGACATTTTGCCGCGCGCACTTGGCGCTTTTAGGAACAGCTTTCCCGGGGTGTGCGTAACCCTACATGATTTGTCCGCGGAAGAAATGCTGCCGTTGCTCCTCCAGAAACAGTTGGACATCGCGCTGACGTTGGCACCGCACAAATTGCCGCGTGAACTGGGCATGAAAGAACTGGAACGCGATGAAACGTGCGTCGCCGTTAGGGCGACACATCGGCTGGCAACCTCAGAATTTGTCAGCCTGATGCAGATGGCGTTCGAGCCAGTCGCGGCATTAACGCACAAAGATTTTCCCCTGTACCACAAACATCTCGAAAAGCTGTTCGCTACCATTGGCCGCAAGCCGCGCATCAGCAGCGAGCATGACAGCGTGACGAGCATGATGGCCGCTGTCGCAGCTGGGAACGAATTTGCATTCCTGCCGAGTAGCCTGAGCGGCAAGGCCGGGCGACACTTAAAATTTCTGAAGCTACGCCCTGCGCTGGCGCCGTGGTGGACCGTTGCGCTCTGGCGCAAGGAAGCGGAAACGGAAGCGGTCAAAGCGTTCATCGCTGCCGCCCTGGCCAAGCCGATCAAAAGTGGCCGGCCACCCGCCCGCATAATGGATCCAATGCTGGAAAAGCTGATTGCTCGGTCAAACGGCAGTCTTTAATGAGCTTGTGTGCGGGCACGGAGAAAGTGTAAACGTGCCGAACTCGGCCATCAGACGCACTCCTTCCTTTTCCTGACCGCCAACGATCAGCCAACTAGCAACCACTAAACAATTAATTGACTATCTAGTCACTCTTTATTATGAGTTCTACATAGCCAGACCAAAAAGCCAAGATAAACGCAATGCGATCATGAAAGCGGCCACCCGGGTCATCGTCACGCAGGGACTAAGCGCACCGACAGCAACGATTGCCCAAGAGGCCGGTATATCAAATGGCTCGTTGTTCACCTATTTCGAGAGCAAAGCCGATTTGTTTAACCAACTCTATCTCGAACTAAAGGCCGGAATGGCTTCCGCTGCCCTGCAAGGGTTTCCGGCGGGAGACGATTTTCGTAAGCAAGTGTTTCAACTCTGGTCAAACTGGATGGAGTGGGCAACGTCCAATCCGGAAAAGCGGCGCGCGCTGGCACAGCTCGGCGTTTCCGATGAGATCACCCCGGCGACCCGGGCTGCTGCACACAAAACGATGGCCAGCCTCGCTGATTTGATGGAGCAGATGCGAACCAGTGGTTCCCTGCGTAACGCCTCGAAAGGTTTTGCTGCCGCCATCATGAGTTCGCTGGCGGAAACAACGATGGATTTCATGATCCATGATCCAGCCAATGCAAAGAAGCACTGTAAAGTCGGGTTCGAGATTCTCTGGCGAGCGATAACCTAATTTTTTTGAACCTGAGTATGACTGACTAGACACTCACTTTACAACTATGGAGAGCAAAAATGCCGACAGAAACTCATCTAAATTCCCCTAAGAAGATCGCGGTGGTGACAGGCGGCAGCCGCGGTATTGGACGCAATATCGTGGTCAGTCTAGCTAGACGCGACGTCAACTCGATCTTCACTTACAACGCAAACCAGGTCGAAGCAGAAAAGGTCATCGACCTGGTGGCAGAGGCAGGCAAAATGGCCATAGCCTTGCAGCTCGACACCGGGCAGGCCGCTACATTCGACGCCTTCGTCCGAAACGTACAGGCTGCTCTCGGGAACCTTGGAGCAACCCAGTTCGATTATCTGGTGAACAACGCAGGTAACAATCACCGCAACATGCCTTTCGAGAAGGCGACCGAGGAAGAACTCGACAGCCTCTATAACGTCCATTTCAAAGGCGTCTTCTTCCTGACCCAGAAACTGCTTCCGCTGCTGAAGGATGGAGGACGCATCGTCAATGTATCGACAGCGCGAACGCGTCTCATCTCAGCTGGAGGAGCGGCCTACGGCTCGATGAAGGGAGCGGTTGAAGTGCTGACAAAGTATATGGCGAAGGAACTTGGCCCGCGAAGGATCGCCGTCAACGTTGTCGCTCCTGGCGCCACGGAAACGGACTTCAGCGGCGGTATCGTCCGTGACAATCCTGTCGTGAATAAAAGAGTGGCCGAAGGAACACTACTGGGCCGGGCGGGTGTTCCCGACGACGTTGGTTTGATGATCGCATCGCTGCTCTCTGAGGACAATCGCTGGATCAATGCTGAGCGTATCGAGGTTACGGGCGGCTACGTTCTGCCATAACGCCAAAGCCGATCGGTGACTGCCGATACAGCGTGCGTCCCGTGTTTAATTAAACCGCCTTAGAATCCCTTCCCTAGGTACTCATCCACGTTTGAAGCGTCTACGCGGGTAGACTTCAAGACGACACGCTCGGGAACCTGTTCGCCCTTAGCAATCTTGTAAGCATACTCAACGCCTTCCGGAGCGCAGAACGAATAGATGAACGTCGCTGCCAATTTGCCGTCTTTGATGGCCTCAAAGGCACTGTTCTCGCCGTCGATTCCGACGATGATAATCTCTTTCGAGCGACCGGCATGCAGGTCCAGGCCTGGATCCGCAGATTATTGAACGGCTCGTTGAGCCCTTTTATTCAAGTAAGCCTGAAGGATTGGGCATGGGGTTGACCATCAGCCGTTCGATTATTGAAGCTCATGGAGGACAGCTGTGGGCGAAGGCAAACGCGCCTCGGGGCGCCGTCTTTCAATTTACCTTGCCGATCCGTGAGGCGGACTAGACTGTAATCGCAAGGTGATCAGTATCCGCTGCGCCCGTGCGAGAATGTTGCTTTCGAGGCGGAAATGGACTTATTTTTCCGGCCGGAGCTTATCCCATGTGGCAGATTGTAATCGTCGCGCTTGTTCACCTATTGATTCTTTCTTTCGCGCTTCTCGGTTTGCGACGCTTACAGCGTTATACCGTAAGCAAGTTCAATCACTTCAGCGTCCATTGTCCAACCCAATTGGCGGCCAAAGGCCAATACGAGGCGCCGCCGCGCGGTTGGGTGGTAGTGTATTTGATTATCCGACTGGCCATACCCCGCCTAATTTTTCTCACCGCAACCATAGGATCTTTTCTGATCCTCCTTTATGATTTCGGACTTCGGCCGGCGATTTCAGCCTGGTTTAACCTGCCTGGGTGGGAGTGGAAATTGCCTGTGGCACTCGTGATAGGCGTTTCAATTAACCTTTTCGTTACTGTCGCAAGGCTCCGCAGCAATCGACTGCGAGAGGCCGCGATGAAAGACCTAGACCATTCTCGCGCCATCCTGATGCTGGTTGGCGCACAGGCC
>JAFAIO010000309.1 GCA_019236675.1 Verrucomicrobiota bacterium | reverse complement strand
AATGGGGTTTTCCCTCCACTCGGGGCTTTCATCGGCCTATTGGTTTCCGTGTTGTGCGCCTCTCTAATCGGAGCGGCTTCAATTCTGTTTCAAGCGCCCTCCTTTATCATCTCGTTAGCCGCGATCGGCGTTTTTCAGGGTGTCGCCCTGTTTATCACTCAGGGTACGATTCAGACCATCTACGGGCAGTTCGAAACTCTTGGCGGGGCCAAGTTGTTCAATGTACTCCCGTTGCTCTTTATTATTGCGTTGGTTGGCTACTTAGTCGTCCACGTCATTCTGGCTTACACCCAGTTAGGTCGCAGTATTTACGCCATTGGTAACAATCCCCGCGCAACCTACCTGGCCGGGATCAACGTCAACCGTAAAAAATTGCTCTTCTTTACCATCAATGGCGTCTTTGTTGGAGTAGCCGCTATGTTGCTCCTGTCCCGCGTCGGCGCAGCTCAGCCCAGCACTGGTACGGGAATCGAATTGCAGGCCATCGGCTCTGTCGTCATTGGCGGGGCGCCGATGTCAGGCGGAAAAGGAAATGCTCTCGGCACGTTTTGTGGAGTTTTACTTTGGGGGGTGATCGGGAACGCCTTGAACATGATGCGGGTCAATCCCTACATTCAAGACGTCGTGATCGGTCTCCTGATTATTCTTGCCGTCGCGGTGAGCTCGTTACGCCTGCGAACCGAGAAAGCTACGATGGAGTAAGCCTCCGCGGTTTGAGAAGGTGATTGGTGTTGCCGAGGCCAAACGGAGGGGCGTTGCATTCGGCGTGCCGTGCTGAGCGTGTCCCGGAACGAAGATTGGGCGCAAGGTTTTTGGTTTGCCACACCGGCGACGCCCCGCAAACCGCGCCACGCCACTTGACGTTACACATCCAGTGGCCTGCCACAAGTTCCAGGGAGCCGCAGCCAACATGCGATTCGGACCAAAAGCGCCATGCATGCAGCATCTGGTCCGCGGTTAGGGCAGGCGGAATGCGGCTCCCCTCCGACCGGGGCTCCGCGATACCTCTCACCAATCACTAATCACAGTTTCAAGCCGCGTGCCGCCTACGCCATCCAATTCCCCCCGTCCACGCCATAGGTTTGTGCGACTACGTAGTCCGAATCTTCTGAAGCGAGAAAGACGGCGCAGCCTGCCACTTCATCCGGTTGTCCCATTCGTCCGAATGGAATCGCCTCACTAACTTGGCGTTTCTTTTCACCAACTGCCAGGTTCTCGAGTCGAGCAAACTCGCGATCGACCACATCCCACATCGGTGTGTCGATAATTCCAGGTGCGATGGCATTCACGTTGATCCGGTTTTGGATCAATGCCAAACCGGCCGATTGGGTAAGGCTGATCACGGCCGCCTTGGTTGCACAGTAAGCGGCGCCCAACCGCTCGCCACGCCGGCCGGCCTGGCTTGCTAAGTTGATGATCTTGCCGCCGCGTCCTTGTTTGATCATTTGTTTCGCGACGGCTTGCATGGTGAAAAATGTGCCATCGACGTTGATGGAAAACAGAGTGGACCATTGCTCTCGTGAGACCTCCGTGATCGGAGTCAGCGCGTAAATCGCAGCGCAATTAACCAGGATATCGATACCGCCCGCCTTTTCGGCGACAACTGCAACCAATCGATCAATCGACTCTTGATTAGTCACATCCAAGACGACACTGAATGAGCCTGCACCAAGGCTTTTTGCTAAAGCCTCGGCTGCAGCCGCGTCACGATCCGCAACCACCACCCGCGCTCCTACATCAAAGAAGCGTTTCACAATCGCTTTCCCGATCCCGCTCGCTCCCCCGGTCACAATGGCAACTTTGTCCGCGAGTTTCATAGCTTCACGACATAACGAAAACCCCACAAACGGTCGAGCAGTTAGGGCGAAAAACCCGACTTCTCCCACGTCGGTGGGACTACGTCGCGGCCTCGGTCAAGTTTTTGGCGCGCCCATCTAGGCGGGCGCGCCATAGCGAAGCGGCGGCGGCTCGGCGCGCCCACGATAGCTTGCTGCCTTGATGACTTCGCGCCGGTTTTGAGTCTTTGCGTCTGGGTGATTTGCTCGCAATCCCAAAAACGACACGATCTGTACTGAAATGGACGATTTTTCGCACGACCAGGGAATGAATTGCAGTGTCTCCCTAGAGGGAGCCGGCTGGCATGCAACATGCTTTATCTGAAACGCGTGTTTATTATGAAGTACGCGCAATTCCATACGCTCCACGGAGCGATTAAGGAAAGGGTGGGATCGGTTAAGAAGCTGAAAACGCGCTGAGCTCTCAATCTGAGCAACCCTTCTGAATCGGCGAAGGAGAACAGATTCCTTCGATGGGGAGTATCCTCTACCTCTCCCAGGGTCCGCTGAGCGGCCGAGCAGTCTCCACCGCTCGAACTATGTACCGAAAGAGAGGACTGCTGTTTGTCGAAGGGAAATAACCAAGCCGGACTTGAGAGCATGCGCCCGCCAGAACCGGAGGGTAACCATGAAACGAATTAGAGTAGCGGTGTTAATCTTGATTGGCGCTGGCCTAATTGCTAGCACCTTTTCGTTCAGCCAAGAGCCTTTGCATTATCGTTTAGCTAGCGACCCGGCAATCCATGGCAAAGGTAAAGATGGCGAATGCATGGACTATGCGGTCGCGCTTTCTTCAAAACTTGCGGCCAACGGAATTCACGGCCGCCTGATTTTTTATCGATGGCATATTCGCGAAACCGGTATTACCGGCAGTCACGTATTCGTGGTTTATAATCTGCCCGATAATTCCGAATGGATTGTCGACAACGAAAACGATCACCCGCGAGAGGTGCCGGCAGACGCCAGCCCTATGCAACTTGTGTATCTTTTGAGCGACGCGCGCCCTGCCCCGGTGGACGTAGAATTACAGGAAGGATTGAATCATCTCAGCTTTTTTTGATTTGATAGGTCCGGGACGAATAGAAAAAAATCTCGCGCAAAGACGCAAAGATAAGACAATAATACCGCAAAAGAGCGAAAAGAACGGGGGACCTGATCGATGATTGGTACGTTTCTCTTTGTGGCCTTTGTGACCTTGCTGTGAACTAATCTGGTCTTCGTTTTACCTTTGCGTCTTCGCGTGAAATTTTTTCTTCGTTCATTAAGCAGTGTAAGCCACATACTCCGGTGTCCACTGCGATTCCGTCACCAAGCGCCGCAACTCCGTCTCATCAACGTCGGGAGCAAGGCCTTCTTGGTGGGCTGCTAACCCCACAGCAAACGCTATCTCGCGGGCAACGTCCCGGATATTCTGGACACCAGGTAGTAATGAAGCGGTTGGATCTTTGATAGCCGGTGAGTTTTCGCCTAACGCATTCGCCGCTGCTAACAGCATCTTGTCCGTAACTCGCCGCGCCTGCGACGCAACTAACCCAAGGCCTACCGCTGGAAAAATGTAGACATTGTTACATTGGGCGATGTCGATTGTCTTTCCACCATACTTGGCCGAAGCAAACGGCGAACCGGTAGCAACCAATGCTCTCCCCTCGGTCCAAGAAATTAAATCTGCGGGATCCGCCTCAGAATGGCTGGTTGGATTGGACAACGGGAATATGATCGGACGCTCAACCTTCCTACCCATTTCGCGGACAATCGCCTCAGAAAAAATACCATGTACCGTCGAAAGACCAATGAGGACGCTAGCATTGATCCGACTAACTACTTGGGGTAAACCGAGCTTCCCTTGCCCATTCCGAGGCCAACCGGCAACTTCGTTTCGATCACGGGCATATCGCTTTTGTTCTTCCACTAGGTCGTGCCGATCTGAATCCAGCAACCCGTCCTTATCAATGATCCAAAATCGCGTGTAAGCTTCCTCCTCTGATAAACCTTCAGCCATCATGGCGTATCGCAAGTAATCCGCGACCCCGATGGCAGCGGAACCCGCCCCTACAAAAACAATTTGATGGTCCGATATTTTCTTGTTTGCGACTTTGGATGCTCCAATGATTGCGCCAAGAGTTACTGCTGCAGTCCCCTGGATATCGTCATTGAACGTAAGCAGTTCATTTTGATAACGCAATAACAGCGGTCGAGCATGGCGAGTCGCGAAATCCTCCCACTGGAGACAGGTCCTCGGTAACTCCGCCTTAACTGCGTCGACAAAGCGATCGATAAAATCGTAATATTCTGAGTCGGCTATTCTTTCGTGCCGCCAACCGAGATATTCCGGATCGACCATGCGTTGTTGATTGTTCGTGCCGACATCGAGAACGATCGGTAGCGTCCGCCAAGGATGGATACCGCCGATCAGCGAATAGAGTGACAGTTTCCCAATTGGAATACCCAAGCCGCCAAAGCCCTGGTCGCCGAGACCCAAGATCCGTTCTCCATCGGTAACCACAATGACGTCAACCTCGGGATTAGGGCGGTTGCGCAATATTTGCTCAATCGAATCTTTTAGCGGGTACGAAATAGCCAAACCTCGAGGACGCCGATAGATGTGGCTGAATTGCTGGCAGGCTAATCCCACAGTTGGAGTGTAGACGATGGGCATCATCTCGATCACGTGATCCAGCATCAAACGGTAGAACAGAGTTTCGTTGTTATCCTGCAACTGTCGCAGGTAGATATGGCGTTCTAAATCATTCTCCTTGGCTTGAAACGCCTCGTATGCGCGGTCCGCCTGCTCAGTCAGTGTCTGAATCTGCGGAGGTAGCAACCCATGCAGACCAAAAGTATCTCGTTCCCGATCGTTGAACGCCGTTCCTTTATTCCAAAGCGGCGTATCCAATAAATCCATTCCGCGCAATCCGGCAGGAAGTTTAACCGTTTTCTGGTCTGGCATAGCTGGTCTCCGGTATATGCGTTCAAACTCGGCAATGACCTGGGCTTTGTCATCTCCATTTCTGGGGTGGGCCCACCCGCAGCTACAGGATTAGCCTAACACCATCGCAATCCGTGGAGCGCTGCCTTCCCGCGGCCGCGGGACGAGGCCGACACGGTCGGAACCCTTGAGCTTTCGTCTTCCCGCAGCGACGGGACGAAGCCAACTTGGACATAACCGAAGACTCGTCCGTGCGCCGACGAGCTAAAATTTTAGCCACGGGATGCCACCAAGGGGCGAGTTCCGTAGGAGCGTCATCTTTCGACAAACTGGATCACCGCACCGCGAACCCGGCCGCCTAAAACGTATTTGGGCCGTCAAACCAGCGCTATTTGACTCTGAAAAGCAGGCATGAATGGTTGGCCCTATGAAGGGTTATCTCTTGTTCGTTGCAACCATTTTGGGTCTAGGGGCACTCACTTTTTTTGCGGGTTGCGCAGAAAATTCTGGTTGGAATACAGGCTTCATGGGCGCTCCCATGAATTCAAATGCGACGCCAAGCGACTCCTATCGTTGATACCGCCTCGATAGGGAACGAGCAGCTAACGGTCGGATCCTGGGTTATTCGCGGGAGCCGCTTGTTCAATAGCATCTAGAAATGCCGAACTACAAAGCGGCTCCCCTCCATTCGCTCGCCCAACCCTACTTCCCAACTGTCACCACCAATGTCAGGTTTGGCCCTGAAGGCGTCTCAACAACCACTTCCTTGCCGCGAGACGCATCGACCAGCTTATACTTGACCGCAGTCCCGCCAAGGGTGACCGACGTTGGTTTGGTTCCGGCCGGTATCACATAGCCGAGCTGAACAGTATACCCAGCCGGCGCAGTCAAGGTCGTCGTGTACTGGCTTCCGGCTTGCTTTGCGTTCACCGCGATCGTGCCATCGCCTACCCGCAAGTTACTGACTGAAAGCGTTGGCCAGCTGGATGGAAGCTCCGGGATAACCACCAAGTGGCCGTTGGGTACGTCAGGCTGAATCCCGAGGTAATGGTAAATAATCGGCCACTCCACGCCGTACGAAGACCATGCTTGCATGACCATCGCTCGACCAGTGAACGCCTGGAAATATTGGTAATCAGGGCTGTCGAATAGCTCCGGCAACGCCCCAGGCTGCTCGGTGTCCAGCTCGGATGCCACCAATTCGAGGTACCGAAGGGATTGGTCCATCCGACCGTAGTTCGCTTCCGCTACCGCCATGACTCCAGTGTTTACAGCAGAGGCCTGCAGGTTGCCGGTGGTCGAAGCGGTCTTGGCTTGCTGGTAGAAACCGGTAGTGCCCGTAAAAACCGAGCTCTCCAGTTGTGGGAACGCAGCAGCAGCGTGCTCAACGGGAGCAAAGCTTGTCTCCATCGGGGTCGCGTTCGTCCAATAATATTGCTCCAACCGAGTGACCGGCGCCGTACCCACGGCGGCGGTGGGATCCGTGAGGACCTCATGGTTCAGCTCTAAGGAATCGGCATAGAGGCCTAGGCTTTTAATCCACCAATCAGAATCAAATTTCTTAGCTAACTTCTCTGCCAAATCGCCCGCCCATTTTGCAGTGGTCTTATCCCCTTTGCTGTTTGCCATCTCGGTCAGGTCGTTCAGCGCGCGGATCGTATAGACTGCGACATCGAGTTTTTTAGCGCCCATGCCGTTGGCCTCGACCATGCCGGCACCCTCCGGCCAGCCATCGGGATAAGTGTCAAGCGTCGTCTCTAAATAGTTGAGACCCGCCTTGATGAAGTCGTAGTTTTCATCTCTGAAGTTGTTATCTCCTGACCAACGCCAAATAGTTGCCACTGCCGTAGCGAACTCCGCAGTTTCGTTGGTATCGCCTGCCTGCGCGTTCGTTCCAAAGTAGATCGAACCGTCTGTTACAATTTCATGCAAAACCTTGCCGGTACTGCCGTTCACAGCTTGGGAAACGTTTCGGACTAAGTTCAAATGGTTCTCCGCCATCTCCCATTGACCCGTTGCTGCCAAGCCAAAGGTTGTGTACGCACCATCCGTTCCAAAAAACCAGGGGTAGTCAGGATAGCCGGCTCCGAACCCTGTCAGAATCGGAAATGCGGCGATGGGCGACGGATAAACCGTGCCTTCCTGGGTATCCCGGATCTCCGCGTTCAACACGGTCCGACTCATGTCCGCGAGGTTCAACTTTGCCCAGGTGAACGCATCCTGTGCCGTCTGGTCCGGAATCGTAACATTAGAAAGAGCGAGCACCGCAACTCTCGAATTGATCTTCTGGGTCAATAGCCCATCAGGATCTGACAACCCGGCCGCAAGCGCTCCGTACGCCTCCGACCTAGAGACATGCGTACCTGAAACACCGAACCAAATCTCCACGGTCGAGCCGGCCGCAATCGTGAGTTGCCAGGAGAGCTGACCGGTCGCTTCGTTGTATTGACCGGCGCCGAGTCCGCTCGCGCCGGAGAACTTCACGGAGTCCTGGGGGCCCTGTTTGGTCGCGCGGCCGGCAACCAGTGCATACCACGGTTGATCCGGCTCTGAGAACACCAAACCGGATATCTGCGAATCGAATTGGACATTATCCTGCTTGTCGAGTTGCGCCGAAGTCGGTGTCGTACCGGACCAGGGATAAGCGGGCAGGATATGACTCAGCGCTTGAAAGCCAAGCGTGGTGGTCGCGCTTTGGGATGACGTGTTCCGTATCTGCAGTCCAACCAATACGACCGGTACTCCGTCAGGAGAGAACTCAGTCCGAGTTACTTGCAGCCCGTTAGTAACCGGAAAGTTGAGCTGCACAAAGCCAGGACCGGAAGTGAACTGTTGCGCAGCCGGCAGAGCCGATCCACCCAGCGAGATAGTATAGGACTCGAGCAGTTTCAGCGGATGCGACCAAACACCTCCCATGGTTCCGCCGATGTGCCAGCCCATTGGTGCCAAGGTTCCGTCTTGAACGCCGACGACGTAAGCACGATCGCCGGCCGCGACGTAGCGCTTTTCCGACAGATTCGTGGTGGTCGAGCGAGTTGGATAGCCAGTGGATTGCTGTGCGATCAAACACACAGGAGACGCGAGGGATAGCGTCATTGCCGCAAGGGAGGTAATGCGAACATCCATGTTTTTGTGAACTCCTAGGTTGACCCGTTGAGCCTACAGCTAAGGGGCCTGAGGGAAGGTTCTGGGGGTGCCAATTACTATTACGTACTTCGGCAGGTTGGCGGATGTGTCAAGTTTCGGTCATTCGTCGCCTATCGGTAGGAAAAACGACTTTCTCGCAGCCTTTCGTCCTCCTCCTCCCGACTTCGCCCCGTCGTCTGAAACTCCGGGAGGCTACGTCGGGCAGGCTGTCCTCGAAAGGTCTAATGCGTCCACGTGATGTGCGATCGCCCATCGCCTAGAGGGGACCCGCTTTGGCGTCTGCCCGGTCACCCCGCGATTTTCGTCTCAACGCGAATACGGTCGAAATGCGTGAAAACGGGCGGCTCCCGCGAACGACCCAACGGGATGCATTCACTCGTGGCCTTCGATTCGCTTACACCCGGCTCATAGTGCTGCATCACGCTGGGTAATTCGCGGGAGTCGCCTGCTGCGACATTATTAGGACGGATCACGCGCTGATAAGGATATCGCGAGGTTGCCGTATACGTTCCAAAGCGGCTCCCCTCCAGGGCTGGGCAATCGCGCATCACGTAAATACGCCACAACTTTCGACGACAATGTGCAAACCCTCCGAGCCCTCATAAAGGTTTTTTAATGTAGAGCCCAACGCTGTCTTAACCCGAGGGGAGTCCATTTCTTTGAAGGCATTTTCTGGACGGTTTCAACCGGTACTCGTCATGAAAGACCTAAAAATCCAAACTGCACTTAACCCGAGGGAATTCCGGTGTCTGGCTGGCACTATGCAGAGGAACTCGGTGCGCCAACACGAATTTGCTACTTTTCTTCGGCTGCTGTCGTC
>JAFAIO010000147.1 GCA_019236675.1 Verrucomicrobiota bacterium | reverse complement strand
CGCCCGTTTAGGCGACTTGTTCCGACCGAACGCCAAGTACGTTATCGTGGGCCACACTCACTTCCCGGGCTTTTGGCGGCGCGGGCCCGTCACGGTCATCAACACGGGAAGCTACGTTTTCCATTTTGGCGCGCTGGCTGTGATCCTCGACGGAGAATCGGTTGAGATCCGGAAGGTGATAAAGAAGAAGGAGGGTTTCACCCTGGGCAAACGCATCGCGCGATTTCAGGAGACGCCCGAGCGGTTAGCGGTAAGCAGTGAGCAGTGAGCGAGCTGTTCGTACTCGTCCTCGTCGTCGTCCTCGTCCTCGATTTGGCGAGTAGTGCGTGGCATCACCTGCAGCCACGGTCACAGGATAGAGCCGGCGACGGACAGGACCTATAGGACCGATATGAAGGGCGACGTGTTCGCGCGAGACGCCGATACGCCCACACACCCTAACGCCGATACGCCCTCATCGTCTGGCTTCTAGCTCCTCCCCCGAAGGCTCGTCTCTTTCCAGTAATCGTTGCCGGGCGGACTCCACTAGCTCTGCGTACGTCAACGAGGGACGGTCACCCAGATGATCTTCGGCCAATCGATCGTGGCCGCGTTGATAGTCAATTGAATAAAGGCCGAACCGGGGTGTGAAAGAGCCCCATTCATAGTTGTCGAACAAGGACCAATGCAAATAGCCGATGAGGGGTATTTCGGCCTGTGCAATGCGAACCACTTCATCGATATGCACCCGCAGAAATTGACTCCGAGTCATCCGATCCCGGCGCAAAGTGATCCGGTTATCTAACCGGCGGCGCAGAGCCATCCCGTTCTCGGCAATCAATACCGGACGACCTGCGTAATCTTTACTGTAATGTTCACAAAAGAAACGCATTCCGACCGGTAACACTCGCCAGTCCCACCATTTGCTGGTGATGTTGTTCATCAGCCAGGCACGGAAATTTTTATCCTTGAACTCGTGATCCCACCAGACCGGTAAACGGAAGACGTGCGCGGCAAAAGGATCATAGTAATCCAGGCCTAGATAATCGAAGGTGATCGGACGAGCAGCCGAATAAATATCATCCACCAAAGTCGAAAAGAAATCGGGAGAGAATGTCTTGTAACCAACCCAGTTACTGAGCCGCTTAGTTAAAGAACCGAAAAAATAAGGGATGTCTTTGACCAAAGGGATGCGCGCGTCTTCAAAGGCCTGCTCGAACTCGTGGATCTTGGCGTAGACATAATCGCGCAACTCCGAGGCTCTGACTCCGCGTTCACGGACGCAAAGCAGATCCAACATGATTTTGTCCGACCAATAAAGATCTGTGCAGTAGTTGTTGCAGGTTACGAATGGAGCGGACCAGCCGTTCTGTTCGTAAAGGTCGTGAATCAGGTTGTACGCCCGGACATGCGCGCGCAGAATTTGTCTGGTCGCTGCGGATACATTGCGGAACCCGGTGCCAACTCCTTTGCGCCCCGGAAATTGGGTGCCCAGATAGGTATTGAGCACCAACATATTCGGCTCGTTAATTGTAATGTAGTACTTGACCGGCGCCAGCCCATGCCGATCTGCCAGCGCCCGATTAACCTTCAGAACCGCGTATTCGACGTACCGGCCAAATTGTTCGACGATCTCTGGCTGTAGCCAAGGATCCGAGCCCAACCATGCCGGATGGACAAAGTGATGCAGAGTTACTACCGGCTCTAAACCGTGCCGGCGGCATTCCGCCAGCATTTCAACGTACTTTTCTAATGCCGCCTCATGGAACGGTGGCGGTGGGCCGGGGTGACCGCTAAATGTCGGTTGAACTCGGCTCCATTCGATACCGAGACGAAATGCGTTTAGTCCTAAAGTCTTGCAGCACCCAAAATCTTCCGGATACCGGTTCCAGAAGTCGGCGGCTAATCCAACCGGCACAACATCCCCACGATGTTCGGACTCCGCCCAGTTAGTCTGCGGTTGGTCGGGGCCATTGTAACCTCCTTCCGATTGATAAGCGGATGTCGCGACACCCCAGAGCAGATCCTCCATAACTCACCGGAGTTTTGTGTCTCGTTCTTTAGCCGCAGCCAGGGTAATTGCTTCGGCGTCGTCATCGGTCACTTCTAAAGGAGGTACGTTATCGGATACTAACGTTTCGACAATGCAACGGGCGGCATCCGGCCGGCTTAAGGCGTAGGCCCGGTTCCGCATCTGATCCAAGCGCTCCGGACTGTCTAACAGGGAATCTATCTTGTACGGGACAGTGGTCATCTCGTTACATTTCACCGCGACGCCGTCCTCCAGCAGATGATCACTATTTCTCTCTTCTTGGCCCGGTATCGGGCTGACAATAACCATGGGCAACCCGCAAGTAAGAGCTTCGGCGCTGGTCAATCCGCCGGGCTTACCAATGAAGAGATCGGAGATTTTCATTAGATCCGGCATACGATCGGTGTAACCGAAAACCTTGAAGTTATCGTTATCGTAACCGACTGCCCGCTGAACCCGATCCCTCGTCTCAATGCTTCTCCCGCACACCACCAAGGTCTGCACCTTGTTACGCAGCTGTTTAATCCGTTCAACGACAAATTCGGCCGGACCGACTCCTAGAGCCCCAGCCGACAAAAGCAGTGTTGGCCGGGTCGGATGCAGCCGGTAGTTGAGCCGGGTCGCGACCCGGTCAATCGGGCTGGCAAACTCTGGGTCGATAGGAATGCCTGAAACCGTGACCCTATCTGTTGGGAGACCCAACATCTCCAGGTGCGCTCTCGTTTCATCAATGGCTACAAAGTAGCGATGAAACATGCGCGACAGCCACATGGCGTGGAAATCCAAATCCGTCACCACGATCGACAGATGCGCGTCCAGGCGGTCTTTGGCGATGAGGTCAGAAATGATTCCGGCCGGCATGAAGTGCGTGCAGACGGTGATATGCGGATCGAATTTGCGAATAAATTTTACCAAGGGCCCGGTATTCAAGCGATCGAGCATCAGCCGCATGCCATCGGTCTTCCATGGTTCATCGCTCTGTTTGTACCACCAGCCGAGAAAGTCCGGAGCCGTTTGCACTAGACGTGCATAAAGCTTCGAATAAAAGTCGCGGAACAGCTTGTTGGTAAAATGCAATGCGTCGCTGTGAACCACTTCCCCGACTCTAGGATCTCCTCTGAAAGCCTTGGTTAATGCCTCACCGGCGCGGACGTGCCCAGTCCCCGCGCTGGTGGACATGATAAGAACCCGTTTCTTCATCATTTTTAAACAGCGGTGCCCGAGCCAGTCGATGGGTTAACGACCTGAGATAGGTTTGGCTCCGGTTCAACCAAAGCCACTGTTTTTTTTAAGATAACATTTATAGACTTATCCTCCACCGCCAGAACGCCCGGGACGTCCCAACCGTTCTAAGCATCTCTTTACTTAACATCTCGACTCGCACTCGGAATCGGTTCCATGCTCAATGCCGAATCCACGAATTGTTCAAAATCGGCCTTCAACTTTTTGCGAGAAGCGTTTTCGAGATAGACCATGTGCCCGCATCCATAAAAGCTGAGCGTGACGTTGTTCCGGACCGCGGGATCGAGGTTCATGGTGTGCACCACACTCTCGGCCGCAAAATACGGGGTCGCCAGATCATAGTAACCACAACAAACCATGACCTTGAGATAACGATTCCGGTTCATGGCTTTTTTCAAGTCCTCGGCCACATCTAAATATTTGTTACGGGAAAAAAGCCAGGGGTGCACCTCCGCGATCCGCTCGTATGGCAAGTCGCTTTCGTATTTCAGGTCCTGCCGCACGTAGGTATAGAAAGCAGACGTAAATGGACCATCTACGGCTTCATCACTCGGGTCAGAATCTTCGCGATCGGTTCCGGGATAGCTCCGAATACCGGTAAACCGGCTGTCGAATCGGCCCAGCGATCGGTTTTGGTCCCACAAAAGATCATTGAAAAACAGGCTGTCCGATTCCCGCAGGCTAAGCTGCAGGTATCGCTGTTGGCTTAAGCCGGTAAACCGCGCTAGCTGAGTCGCCACGGCATTTTTTTCCTCGGAAGAAAGCCGGTCTCCTTGGGAAAGCGCTCGTTCATAATCGTTCTCCGCAAATTGTTCCACCTTTGAGAGAAGGTCGGGGAGACTGAGCTGCTGGAGGTCAGCGGAAAGCTTTTTATGGTACCAGGCCGCCGAGGCATACGAAGGCAAGAATAGGGGGTACGGTTGATCATTTCCCGCACCGAAATCGATCGCCTGAAAGCTCAGCACGGAACTGATTAGGACGATTCCATTCAGATAAAGCCCGTAACGACTCTCCAGATAGTCGCTAAGTCCTGCCGCTCGAGTCGTCCCATAGCTTTCGCCGGCAATAAATTTTGGGGATGCCCATCGCTCGTACTTTGTCGTCCATAAGCGAATAAAATCGCCAACACTTTGGATATCCTCCTTGTAACCCCAAAATTGCTTCGCCTCCTCACCCGGCGCCGGACGGCTATACCCGGTGCTAACCGGGTCAATAAAAACCAAATCGGTCTTTGGAAGCCAGGTGCTTTCGTTGTCGACCAGCTTGCTCGGTGGAGGCAACGCCTCTCCGGCATCGGAAAGCTGGGCCCGGCGTGGACCTAAGCCGCCCAGATGCAACCAGATAGAGGACGATCCCGGGCCGCCGTTGAACGCAAAGGTCAACGGCCGAGCTGCGGGATCGCCTACATCTTCTGCGACGTACGCCACGAAGAACACTTGGGCTTTCGGTTTTCCCTTAGTCGGATCAACCGGTTTCTCGTTCTTCTTGGGCTCGCCGGCTGCCTCAGGCTCGGCATCTTCACTCTCCGTTTCCTGGGCTTTGTTTTGTTCCGCTACAGTGTCTCTGAGCAGCAGATAGCCCGTGATGGCTTTATATCTGAGAGTTTTTCCGTCCGGTAGAGTCAGGCTGTGCTCGGTTACAACTGGCGGAGGCGGTTCAAAATCAGACGATTTTTCATCTTTGGCTGATGGATTTGGCTTAGGAGATTCTGAAGGGGATGGCTTAGGGTTTTGTCCCAGCAGCATCGTGCCGCTCATCAAGAGAACCAACAAGCCCGCAGGCTCACGCAACGAAATTTGGAGCATAATTGTGCCTTTGCCATTTAGCCGAAACTGAAGGATAGGCAATCAGCTATAAATATCTGGCTCCTACGGAGCCTTTCTCACCGGCCCATTAGGCTCGTCAGCGAATAGCAAATTGCAGCTCGCAAATGGGGCTCGACTGTCGAGTGCCCGGTTCGCGGATCAATTTGCTATCTGCTATTTTCTATTTGCTATTATGAACGACCCTCAGGCGGGTGAATTGCGGCTGCTCGAGACTGCCCTTTATCTTGATGATGTTGGACTGGAAGCGCGGTTTTATCAGGATCTTTTCGAGCTTCGGTTGCTGAGCGGAACCACTGGGCCGGACGCAGTTTTTGCGGCTCTCGAGGTGCCAGGCCAAGGGGTCTTGCTGCTATTCAAGAAGGGAGCAAATGCGCAACCGGTGGAGACTGCCGGGGGTATAATTCCTCCTCATGGCGGTGAAGGGAGATTGCACCTGGCCTTCGCTATCTCAGCCGACTCCTACGAATCGTGGAAAACGAGGCTGGTGGCTCGAAATATTAAAATCGAGAGCGAAGTCCGCTGGCCGCGTGGCGGCCGCAGTCTCTATTTCCGTGATCCCGAAGGCAACCTGGTCGAATTGGCAACCCCAGAGCTGTGGTCATTCACCGACTCGCCTTAGGCTCGTCAGGCGCGGGATTGAAAAACGGCTCCGGAGGAGTCAGATCTTTTTAGCTCGTGGCGCAAAAAAACGGGTGTAGCTCCGTAGGAGCGGCATCTCGGTTGGGAACGTCGGCTTGCCCTGAGAAACGCTCATCGATGTCGCTCCTAACGGAGCCGACTCCGCCAAGGCTTCGTCGCGCCTAATTAATTGGGCTGGCGCGCCGTAGCGAAGCGAAGGCGGCTGTTCGTGCATCAGATTGCCGTGGCTATAAAGATTTTGCTCCTACGGAGCTAGTCATCCGCCCTGTTTGAATCAGCGGCCAAGAACAAGACTTCCATTTTTCACCGGCCTGTTGGGCTCCATCAAATTGCCGATAGCCAGTTGAGACGGGACCCGGCCCGGTCGAAGCCCTATTAGCTATTCCAAACGAGCATCTGGCGAGTTTGGATCATTGACGTACCGACGCAAGCGGTTAGAATACCAACATAGTAGGGTATGCTGGTCTACAGGTGTCGTCACTACCGAATAATTGGACTGAAGCAATCGAGCCAGCCGTTGGCTATTGGCTATCGGCTATTGGCTATTCGAGGCGAGCCTAAGGCGAGCCTCGGGGGCCGCCGGTGATTATGGCTTCAGGTTCTCCCGATGCATCCGCGGTTGATGTCGCCATTATTGGGGCGGGCTTCTGTGGCTCGATGGTCGCGGTCAATCTGTTACGCAAAGCGAAAGAGCATGTCGATGTCGCATTGATCGAACGCTCGGGATCCTTCGCGCGAGGCTTAGCTTACGGCACCACGGATCGCTCTCATCTTTTGAACGTCCCTGCGGCGAAGATGGGAGCATTCCCGGACGACCACGAGCATTTTTATCGTTGGGCATGCGAGAATCCGGAAGAGCTGAAGCGACAAGGCGTCAACGCGGTGGAACCGCACTCGTTTCTACCGCGGGTTGTGTATGGCAAATACCTCGTGAGCCTACTTGATCAGGTGAGCGGTGCGCGCGGCTCTCTGAGGCGAATCGCTGGCGAGGCGATCGATGTAGCGCCTCAGGCGAATGGCCGATTCCGGGTTAAACTTCGGAACGCTCCTTCTCTTATTGCGCAGCACGTGGTCTTGGCACTGGGAAACTTTCCCCCGGGCGATCCAAAGCTGCGAGATCAACGCTTTCATCGGGTCGATCGTTATTTGGAGAATCCCTGGTCAGAGGAGACCAGAATGAAATTGGCAGAGCCAGGTGACGTCCTGATTCTTGGCTCCGGACTGACAGGCCTCGACCTGTTACTGAGCCTAGCTCCACTGAAAAGCCAAGGAACGGTCCACGTTTTATCCCGGCGCGGACTTTTCCCGAGGCCACATCGCGTCGTTAAACCTTTCCCGCCCTTTTTGGATCCCGAATCGCTGCCGAGGACGGCACGGCAAGCATGCCGCTTAGTCCGGGTGCAAGTCGAACAGGCTGGACCCAGAGGGATCGATTGGCGAGCGGTGATCGATTCCATCCGACCGTACTCCCAACAAATCTGGAAGCAGTGGTCCACAGAGGAACGCCGTCGATTCCTTCGTCATTTAAAGGCGTTTTGGGAGCCGCATCGACACCGGGCGGCTCCCGAGGTGCTGGAGTTGAAATCTCAGCTCGAAAAAGCGGGACGACTACATTGTCATAAAGGACGCATCTTCTCCATCTCTCCCGAGAAAGATGTCCTTTCTGTCGAATTCAGGGACTCGAACGCACATAAAGACAGGGTCCTCCGCGTGAACTACGTTGTTAACTGCACCGGACCGGAATGTAACTACCACAAGCTGACGGATCCCTTAGTAGTACAGTTATTCAGCCGCGGAATCATTGTGCCGGATCCGTTATTTCTAGGGCTCGACGTTGGTCTGGGTGGTACCATTTTGAACCTGCAAGGCGAACGTGTGACCCATCTGCACACCCTTGGCAGCCCACAGAAAGGTATCTTGTTCGAGACCACCGCAGTCCCCGAATTAAGAGGACAAGCTGCTGAACTTGCCGGCCGGATCCTCTACCAGCTCGAACACCGGCGAAACAGCCACGCGCTCGACCAATCTGAACACACAGCCGTGGCGTTCCAGATTTAGGCGAAACAGCGAATGGGCGCACGATGGCCCCACGATCGGTAGGGCGAAAACCCGACTTCGCGAGGCCTAGGTCGCGGCCCCAATCCCAAGGCCCCATAACAAGGACGCAGCAGGGCCGCGCCAAAGCGTAGCGGCGGCGGGACTCGGCGCGGAGCACGCATGGGTAGTTCTTTCGCTTCTACGCGCCGGTTTTGAGCCAAGGGCTGGGGTCGACATCTGCCATGGGTGTGAGGCGATGAAGACGCCAGTTTCGCGACGATTTTCAGTCCCTGGCGAACTCCACGCCGCGGCTCAAAACCGGCGCGATCTATGCCTAAATGCTAGCCATACCACGGGCGCGCCGAGTCCCGCCGCCGCTACGCTTTGGCGCGGCCCTGCTGCGTCCTTGTTATGGGGCCTTGGGATTGGGGCCGCGACCTAGGCCTCGCGAAGTCGGGTTTTCGCCCTACCCTTCTTTCGCCCCATCGGTCCCTCGCCCACTCGCCGTTTCGCGCACTCGCTCGTTCCCTCCGGCGGCTGCTCGCCCATTCCCCGCCCCGCGCGGTCCGAAGAATTTCATGATGACCGAGAAGAACACGGGCGTCAGAAAGATCCCGAAAAAAGTCACTCCGATCATCCCCGCAAATACCGCGGTACCCAGGGCTTGCCGCATTTCGGCGCCGGCGCCCTTGGCGATTACTAACGGTAAAACTCCCAGCGTAAACGCGAACGAGGTCATCAAAATCGGGCGTAACCGAAGCCGGGCGGCATCGGTTGCGGCGGTAAACCGGTCCTGACCTCGAGCCATTTCATCCCTGGCAAACTCGACGATCAGAATGGCGTTTTTGCAAGCCAACCCGACCAACACCACGAAGCCGATCTGAGTGAAAATATCGTTGTCCATCTGCCGGATAAACACACCGGTGATCGCCGCCAATAGGCACATCGGAA
>JAFAIO010000106.1 GCA_019236675.1 Verrucomicrobiota bacterium | reverse complement strand
ATCCTCGTGGGAAGGGAAATACGGGAACATGGAAGCAAAACAACAAGATAAAACTCAATCACCGGTTATCAGCACAGGACGTCGCAGAAGAAAAGATCCAGCAGAGAACCTGTTGGTCCATCTCACTCATGATACCGGAGGTGTGCTCAAGCTCTTGGCGTTCGCGGTTGGGTCGTTTTTGTCGTTCTTCGGAGCGGTGATGACGACCATGATACCGATGAACTCTGAGGCGCGCTATCTCTGGCTTGGCTTCTGCCTAGTTACAGCCGCGGTCTCACTGGTCTTGATGATCAAGGCGCTGTCGACACCGGTGGTGGAAGAATAAAACCTGCTTCCCCCCAGAACGCTTTTCCTTTGGGAGCTTCGCGACCAAATCGTACTCGTCCTTCCGCCTTCGCCAAGCTTGCGGAGCGGCGGGCAGTCGTCGTCCTAGGTTTGAGCAAAGTAATCAGTAATCAGTAGGCAGTAATCAGTATTTTTGTCTTCGTCCGTATCTCAGGACTGATTACTGACACACTGATTAATGATTACTTCCAGAGCAAGCCCCAGAAACAATGAATCCCCCCTTTAACGGGCCATCCCTACAGATCCGTGAAGCTGAGCCTCGCGACGCATCCGCGATTCTTCGACTGTATCGCCAATTAGTGCGGCCGGTTGCTCCGGATCTTGAGGTTGACGTGCGCGCCGACCGTATAGAGCAAATCCGGAGCGATCCTCACAATTTTCTTTGGGTGCTGGAGTCTGAAGATGGTGTGGTCGGCACAGCGTTCCTTACGCTTTGTCTGGATCCAATGCACAACCGGCAGCCTTACGCCGTCCTAGAGAATTTTATTATCGACGAACGCTATCGTGCCAAAGGGTACGGAGCCAAACTGATGCGTTACGCGGTGGATTTCTGCCATCGGACCGATTGCTCGAAAATCATGCTGCAAAGCCACGGCTCCCGATCGGAAGCGCACGCTTTCTTTGAAGCCCAAGGATTCTCCGCCGCGAATAAGAAGGCATTCGTCAAGTACCGCAGTGAGATGAAGGTGAATGGTGATTAGTGATTAGTGAAAGCCCTGCCCTGAGCAAGCATTTAGCGCGTCGAAGAGGTGAAAAGTGAAAGGTATGGGGCTCCGACTTTGGTGGGGCGAGGCTCCGGAACGACCTAACACCATAAGCAGAGCTCGCGATGATTCGGTGCCGAACGCGACATTGCACCAGAGAGCGCGCCGAGCCGTTGGTCTTTAGTGTGATTTGGCCGCGGAGCTTGGCACATCAACGGAACGGCTCGGCGGGCTTTTTCTGCCATTCTCCCGTATAGACATCCAATCATCCTGAGCCCTGATATTGCCGTGGATCTTTCGGGAGCCTCGCCCCACCAATCTTGAGTCCCGGACTGTGTTCGCGACGTTCCCAGCGTTCACGGCGATCACGGCGTTGACGGCGTTGCTCCCCTGTGCCAGTCTCTGCACTTATTCTTTCTCACAGAACAACGAATGCGTCGCTGCATCCTTTTCCTCCTCGCTGTCCTTCTTCTGGTCGGTTGCCATCATCGTCGTCGGGAAGCACCGCAAACCCATGTTCCTGCGGGGCCTCGCCAAGTCGCAATCCAGTTTCTCGGGCACTCCTGTTTTCTGATCACGTCTTCCCTCGGCCTCAATATTTTGACCGATCCATTTAATCCGTCGGTCTTAAGTTATCCTGTAAAACCGGGCTCGGTGCCGGCCGACGTTATCTTGGTTACGCATGAGGATGAAACGGCGAACTTTACCGACTTGGCTTCTGGATCACCGGTTATCCTTAGAAGCTCGATGGCAAGCGGCGTCAATCGCGCGAACGGCCTTTTAATTCGCGGAATCAAAACCAGTTCAGAAAATTTGACTAGTTCAATTAAGCTGAATGTCGCCTACACTTGGTCGATGGACGGGATTCGTTTCTGTGATCTTGGCGCAATCGAAGACGCAGTCACGCCCTCAGAAGCGATCAACATCGGGCACGTCGATGTTTTGTTCTTACCGGCTGGCGGTCCGCAAGATTTTACGGATGAGAAGCGCAAAATCACCGTCGATCGGTTACAGCCGAGGGTCGTCATTCCGATGATGTATTCGACGGCTTATTCGGGAAAGGTGCCTCTCCGGGGATTGGGAGAATGGTTGTCACGACAATCCCATGTGCAGCGGGTTCCTAACAAGTTCACGCTGATGCCCAAGGAGTTGCCGGACGAGACCACAGTTTTTGTACCAGCCGTTCGTTAGACAATGAAAGTCTTAGTTGTTGGGAGCGGTGGCCGTGAACACGCTCTCGCGTGGAAGCTCCACCAGTCCGAGAGTGTGGCGGATGTCTATGTGGCGCCTGGCAACGCTGGAACTAAGGAATTGGCGACCACGGTCACGATCCCCGCGGATGACATCTCGCAACTTAAACAGTTCGCACTAGATAAGGCGATCGATCTGACGGTGGTCGGGCCAGACAATGCTTTGGCAAACGGGATCGTCGATGAGTTTCAACAAGCTGGTCTGAAGATTTTTGGTCCGAGCAAAGCGGCTGCCCGTCTCGAGTCATCGAAGAGTTTTGCTAAGGAATTCATGGCTCGATTTGGCATCGCCAGTCCAGGTTTTGCCGTTTGCGATTCCGCTAATCAAGCAATCCGGGCAGTACAGCGTTTCGGGTTTCCAACGGTGATAAAGGCCGACGGACTGGCCTTGGGCAAAGGGGTCGTCATCGCCCATAATCTACACGAGGCCGAACAGGCCATTCGTCGGATCATGGAAGAGCGTTTATTTGGTGACGCCGGAAACCGGGTTGTGGTCGAGGAATTTCTCCAGGGAACCGAGTGTTCGGTCCATGCGCTGGTGGATGGCCAGAATTATTGTTTGTTCCCCACGGCCCAGGACCATAAGGCGCTCTACGACGGCAACCATGGACCCAACACCGGCGGGATGGGCACATTCAGTCCTTCACAAAAGCTCTCTGCCAGCGACCTTGCGCTAATTGAGCGGGAAATACTTCAGCCGTTTTTGCGCGGCATCCAAGCGGAGGGAATCACTTACCGAGGGCTACTATTCCCCGGATTGATGCTCACAAAGCGCGGGCCGGTAGTATTAGAGTTCAATGCTCGATTCGGTGACCCAGAGACGCAGGTTCTGCTTCCGAGACTCGCCAGCGACCTGGTAGAACTTTTAGAGGCCACCATAGCAAGCCGGTTGCGAGAGGTAACACCACGCTGGAGCCCGGAGGCGTCTGTTTGTGTGGTCCTGGCATCGAGGGGGTATCCGGATCGGGCCGAAACTGGCAAACCGATCGTTGGGTTGCCTGAAGTCTCTGCTTTGAAAGATGTGCTGGTCTTTCACGCCGGAACCCGAGAACAAGAGGGTCGCATTGTTACGTCTGGCGGCCGGGTATTAGGGATTACCGCTTTAGGCGATTCCGTTCTCAGCGCGCGTCGAAAAGCCTATGATGCCGTTGGTATGATCGAATTCGACGGCTGTTATTTCCGACGGGATATAGGGGAAAAGTAGGGCGCTCGTGGAGCGATGCCTGGCTTCCTCCGTCGCTAAAGCTATGGCGGACAGGTGCGAGGCCGATTCGGTCGAAACCCCGGAGGGGAGCCGCTTTTACCCAAACTCCGTTTGCTCGCAAGTTCTCGACACCCCGGCGCTTATCGGTTGGGCTTGTCCAAGCAGGCGGCTCCCGCGAACGTCTCCTGACGCCCCCATAACGCACGGCGATTCACTTCGTTCTGTGTCAACGCAGCGCGTTGAGAACCAAACCGCATCATGGGACGTTTCCGGGAGCCGCCTGCTAGACAACTTCTCAGAAATGCGACGGTTGTTTGCGCGAATGGCTCAGGTTACGGAGAACGGTTAAAAGCAGCTCCCCTCCATTGGTTCCGACCGCATCGGCCTCGCACCTGTCCGCCATAGCTTTAGCGACGGAGGAAGCGAGGCAGCGCTCCACAGAGGAGAAACCCTCGCCACATTGGACTAAGCGGAAAATGCGGCTATTGCTTTCTACAATTCAAAGAGATGAAGTACTCTCCCGTCGTTGCTGCATTGCTAGCAGGACTAACCTCCGTAGCCCTGACAGTGGAAACGCCTTCGCCTACGCCAGCCGCCTCGCCGGCAAGCTCGGCTCAATCTGGGTCATCCCGCCTGATCGATCAGTTAGATGTGAACCAGCTAAAAGAGATCCTCGACAAATTGCGGGCAAACTATGTCGATTCTCAGGCGCTAACCAACGACGAATTAAACCAGGCTGCCATCAAAGGATTGCTCGCAAAGTTGGGCCCCGGTGTTCGGGTGCAGACCCAATCTGAGTTCGCCCGAGCCATACCGGTGCACCCTTTCCGCTACGACGTCGTTTCAAATCGGTTCAGCTATATACGACTGGGGACATTCAAGGACAACACTTTGACTCAGCTGGATAACGCCCTCGGTGAATCACGGTCAAGAAACGTGGAAGGTTTGGTGATCGATCTCCGCACCGTCTCCGAAGATTCCGACTACGATTTAGCAAACAGCATTATCAGCCGGTTCGTCGCCAACGGTGAGCCAACCTTCGAGCTGATCACAAAAGGAACGGTTGAGCCAAAGAAGTTCGCGAGCAATTCAACTCCTCTTTATCAGGGGCCGATCGCGGTGCTGATCGATCGACAAACCGCCGGTGCGGCCGAGGTGATAGCCGGAGTGCTGAAATCGAAGGAACGGGCGTTACTAATCGGCCAAACGACAGCGGGTCGCGCCGTGAAATACAAGACTGAGCCATTGGGCAACCTTCAAGTCTCTGTTGCAGAAAGCGAAGTTCAGATTGCGGGCCTACCCTTGATTTTCCCCGACGGACTGGTCCCGGATATCGGGGTAACCGTGGCCCAAGACATTGAAAATCAAGTTCTAGCCCAGAGCGATTCCGGGCCTCTTGAGCCTTTCATTTCCGATGAGCAACGACCTCGGCTAAATGAAGCGGCCTTGGTCAACGGCACTAACCCGGAACTCGATGCTTATGAAGAGCAGGAAGCCGGCAAGACGCCCAAGGCGCAGCTAAAGGATGAGTATTTGCAACACGCGATCGATTTTTTGATCACGCTGAGCCTGTATAAGAAGTGAGAGGCAGGTCCGGGCAATGACCGAGCGCGACGAACGGGTGAGAACTGCTTGGGGTGGCTCGCATGAGACTCATGGGACTCATGTGTCATGTTCGCCGGATACCTACGACTTTGGTCGGAAGAGAACTTTACCACAGCCCGGGACGGCGGCGATCAGCAGGGACAGCAGCATTAACCAATAAACCCGGCCCCGAGACACTTTTATCCTTTGCCCGGAAGCGGGGACCGTTTTCAATTTGGCAAGTGTTTCTATCCCGATCAGAACCGGTAACGCGCAAGCGAACCGCACTCTGAATGGACGGATTGCTTGTACATATTGAGCTCCGGATTCAAGATAGCGCGACGCAACGGCGCGCCACTCTTCGAACAACGGCTCGGCCACTTTGATATCTTCGGACAAGGCCCCGGTAACGGGGAGATAAGATCGCCCCAGCCGCACGTCCTGCGGGTAATCGCGCAAGATATTAACGAGTTGCAACCCTTTGCCGTATTCCGTCCCTAGGATGACGATTTTTTGGGCGTCCACCCGCGAATATGGGGTCCAGGCCTGCAGACAAAGCTTAGTCCAGAATTCACCTACGGAACCGGCAACAAGGTAAATGTACTCTTCGAGCTCTTCTGGTGATCGCAGAGCATGTAGTGAGGAGGCGAGCTCGAATCGCTCGATGTCGAGGATTTGACCCCGCATGATGCGTCCGAGGACCTCCAGCAGCAGGTCTTGATTATTCTGGGGCAACCGGCGAGCGCAAGCTAAGATCTCCTCGACTCGCTCCAGCAATTGCCGTTCGGCGCCATCCCCTTGCTGTTGAGCGCATTCTTTAAGACCACGCTGTAAACTCGGGTCCATCGTGAAGAGTTGCGCTCGCAGCTGGCTAAGAATTTTTAGCCGATCGGTGGCTGCAAGCGAGTTCGCATCGGCAATGGTGTCACTGGCCCGGGCCAATAAATATCCCAAAGCAATAGCTGGCCGGACACGACTCGGGAGAAAGCGGACACTGAGGTAGAACGAACGAGAGACGCCCTTGAGCAATTGCCAGAGTTCGAAATCGATCATTTCACAACAAGATTCGAAGAAGGCAAAATTTCACAACAAGGCCGCAAAGATAAGACGGAAAAATCCTACAACGAGGAGATCTAAGCGATTCACGCTAGGATTTCGCCGGGGTGGAGGCTGCGGAGTGATTCTCACAGAAAGGTCGCGAGCGAGGATTTTCTCTCATCTTTGCGGCCTTTGTGGCCTTGTTGTGAATGATTCTTCTCCCTGTGATCTTTGCGGCCCTGTTGTGATTGATTTTTATCTTACGTCTCGAATTTCGATCCGCCCGATCTCAGCGTTCCCTAACTGCATGGAACCAGCGGTTTCAACGTATTTCGCTGTTTTAGAAACCGGATCCATTTTGGCGTCAACCCGCCATTTATCGAGTTGTTTACAGGCAACCGCGTCAATCGCGACCGGATCCTTACTGGCATAAATGGTGCCGAAGTGAATAGCATAGTTTGCATCACCAAAGGGCGCACCAGCATAGAGCGCGACCAACCCGTCCATGATAGTGAGCACTATCTTCTGGCTGATCCTCGGGTCGGAATACATTTCCGGAATCGACGGATCGCCTCCATCAGGCGGTTGCACCAAACGGCGCCAATTGTCCACGTTCTGCACGGTCATGTTAAAGAGCGCTCCGGAAAGGCCGCAATAGATGTTGTCGGCCATAACCGGAACATTGATAACCTTAGTCACTACTTTGGTCAGGACTTTACTGACATGACTTTCGTTACTGATGTTGGCGGGCAGTCCTTTTTTTCGGTTGTCCTCCAGTTTGAGCTCCTCTTTGAGATTGGGGAGGTTTTTTCCGACGAAAAACAAATCCCCATAGATCAACTGGCCGGATATTGGTGAGCTTAGTGCGACTTGAGGATCATAATTGCCCTCCGACCATAGCACGCGGTAATCACCGACGCGCGAATGGAAGCCAGCCTTTTTCAGGAGCTCTTCGTCGCGATCCCAGACTACAATATTTTCTGCCGGCACGCCGGCTTCTCTGAGACCATTGGCGATGGCCTGGACTACTGCCGGCCGGGTACTGAAAAGCGGCGCTCCATTGGCGGAAACCTTAATACCAACGATATCAGTCGGCTTTACGAGAGACGCCCAGGCGGCGGCTACGCTGCCTTCTCCGGTCACCGACATGGCCACCGCGTTCACCATTCTGGCGACGACAGAATTATTCGTCTTGTAATCAAAAATTGCATCCGCACTTTCGGTTCGAACAACGACCGAACGAGCCGGCACGGGCGTAGGCATCGGCGCAGGCGCCGCTGGGGCTTGGTTCTCGGCACCACAGCAGAACGTTGTCGCAAAAACGACGGTTAGGGATATCTTGACGAGCACTGATCTCGACACCAGGGAGGAATATTATTGAACCCGGTTGAAAGCAAAGCCGGAATTGACCCGTGGTCGGCGGCTGAAGAGGAATAGCCGCAAAAGAACGCAAAGAGCGCAGAAAAAATCTAAATTCAGTAAACTGAACGATCCAAGCTACACGTGGAAACATTTGCCCCATTTTTCTTTGCGATCCTTGGCGGCTATTTTTGGTCTTTTGAACGAAGATGAATTTGGAACCGACTGCAATTAGACATCTTTACGTTCATATTCCGTTTTGCCCGAAAGTATGTCCGTACTGCAGTTTCTATAAGGAGGCGTCGGACAGGAACAAGACACAAGCGTTCCTTGACGCAGTCTTATTGGAGCTGGATACCTTCGGACCTGATCAGGTTCAACCGCACACGATTTTTTTTGGCGGCGGAACGCCATCGGCCTTGTCGACGCGCCAACTTAGCTATTTGATCAACGGACTCCGGGACCGCCTGGACTTGAGCGCCTTGCGAGAATGGACGCTCGAAATGAACCCGGCCACGGTCTCGGAGGAGAAAGCGGAACTCCTTTTGTCGCTCGGCGTGAACCGGATCAGCATGGGAGTACAGGCGTGGCAAAGCGATTTACTAGTCCGGCTCGGGCGCGTTCATTCAGCTGCGCAAGCCCTGCGATCGTATCAGATCCTGCGCCGAGCCGGTTTCAAAAGAATCAATCTAGACTTGATCTTCGGGATCCCTGGACAAACCCCCGCTCAGTGGCAGGAAACGCTTTTGCAGACCATCAATCTAGGCCCGGAGCACATCTCGGCCTACTGTTTGACCTACGAAGAAGACACCGAATTTTTCCGTCAGCTCGCTATCGGGCAGCTTTCCCAAAACGAATTCCAAGACGCTGACCTGTTCGAGCTGACGATGGATACCCTCATCCGCCACGGTTATTCTCAATACGAGATCTCGAATTATGCTCAGCCGGGCGAGGAATGCTCGCACAATCTGGCTTATTGGAGCGGCAACGATTATCTCGGCCTCGGACCCTCCGCGTTCTCCACCGTTTCCGGGCGCCGCTGGCAGAACGTCGCGAACACCAGTCGTTATGTTGAACAAATCGAGCGGGACGGGAATGCTCGCGAATTTTCTGAGTCATTAAGCTCGGAGACAAAGCTTAGTGAGAAAATCGTGTTCGGTCTGAGAATGAATCGTGGAATCGCTGAGGAACTAGTGATGCCCTGGTCCGCCAATATCAAGGATCTTGAGAGCGCCGGATATCTGCGACGCGAGGCCGGCACTATCAGTCTGAGCCGTTCAGGCCGGATGGTGGCCGATGCGATCGGCGAGCTCTTTGTATGACGGATTGGGATGTCACGGTGATAGGAGGTGGACCAGCCGGTTCTGCCACTGCCACGTTCACCGCGAAAGCCGGCCTCAGGACCTTGCTGATTGATCGAGCAGTGTTTCCCAGGGAGAAAGTGTGCGGAGATTGTCTCAATCCAGGTTGCTGGGAAGTATTTGATCAGCTTGGTGTCGCGGACGAGATCGCAGGACTGCCATCCGCTCGCTTAGAATGGGTCGCTTTCACGAATCTTCGCGGACGCCAGATCGAACATCGGTTTCCTAACGGAGGTCCGCCTGAGACAGGTATCAGACGGAGTGTGCTTGACCACGCGCTTCTCTTGAACGCAGAGAAAGCAGGCGCCAAAATCTGGCAGGGTGAACCGGTCACCGGTGTCGAACGCGGCTGGCTGATCAAGACCGATCGCCGGCAGGTTCGTACCAAATTTTTGGTGGCGGCTGACGGAAGAAATTCGTCCGTTGCCCGATTTCTTGGTGCTTTTCCTCGGACCCGAACTGACCGGGTCGCTTGCCAGACTTATTTTTCGGCTGATCGCCCGTTGCATGTCGCTCTGGAGCTCAACCATCTCGGCTACGTGGGGATAGGATCGGTGGGTCAGGACGCCGTTAATTTGTGCATCGTGGCGCGGCCTAAGCAGATCGAGGAACTCCGATCAAGGATATCAGAACGGTTCGGGTTGGCGCCCAAACAGCGCTGGAACACCGTGGCACCTCTGTCTCGCCAGCCAGTTGGGACTGACGATCCGACCCTCTTTTACGTCGGCGATGCTGCGCGCGTGGTCGAACCCTTCACCGGCGAAGGCATTTTGTACGCGCTGAAATCGGGATGCTTAGCTGCCGGATCGATCGTCGAATCTCAACGGAACGGTCCCTCGTTCCGCCACCGCTACGCAGAGCGCCATCGACAGCTATATGCTGGACGCTTATGGATTAATCAATTGGCGCGTCTGTCGGTCTTGCACCCGGGCATCAGCAGCACGTGCCTGGAAATGTTGCGGTTTTGGCCATGGCCGCTGGAGGAGCTCACGCGCCGAGTGGTGGGGTGAGGAGTGAGAGGTGATTAGTGATTGGTGATTGGAAGCTCGGGGGGCGTTATCGTGTGGCCGTCCTGAGCGCTCCGTCAACCACCCTCGGCTGTTTTTGGGCAAATGATCCTCGAGGTTTCTGATCTACATCTGTCATTCGTTTTGTTACGACCAATCACCAATCACCAATCACCAATCACCTTTCACCTTTCACCTCCCCGCCCGCCGTTCGCCAAAAATAGCGGTACCCACGCGGACCATCGTGGCTCCTTCTTCGACTGCGACTCGGAAGTCGCTGCTCATGCCCATCGAAAGCTCCGGCAACGGAAAACGGAACTCTGTGGCTAATTTGTCGCGCAACTCGCGAAGGGCGACAAAATAACGACGCGAATGCTCTGCGGCGGGCGCCAATGGCGGGATCGTCATCAAACCTTCAATCTGGACCCGGTCGAACTTCACAATCTCTTCGACCAAGCCTAGTAGCTTGCCTGGCGCGAAACCGAATTTCGAAGCTTCTCCGGCCACATTCACCTGTAACAGTACCCGCGGAAATAGTCCGAGATCCGCCGCGACGCGATCGATATGCGCCAAAAGCTCAAGCGAATCTACACCGTGGATCAGCTCAAATAATGGAAGCGCCAAGCGAACCTTATTGCTTTGCAGATGGCCTATCAGGTGCCAGTGCAGTTTGGCCGGCAGCGCGGTTATTTTTGGCTGAGCCTCTTGAACACGGTTCTCACCAAAAATCAATTGCCCGGCATCCACGGCTTCCTGGATTACTTCAACGGGGTGCGTTTTGCTCACGGCAATTAGGGACACCAGGTCGGGTGAACGACCCGCCTGCCGGGCGGAATCACCGATCGCAGAAAGGACCTGAGCGAGGTTTTCTCTGATAGCCTGCATGAATCACAAATGCGCCCGCGTTTGTGATTCGTGCGGGCTATGGGCCGTCAGAGAGAGGCCGAGCCTCTCTCTGACGGCCTGACGTAAGAGAAGGTCTCCAAGCATACTATTTACAAAGTTGTATCAGAGAGCAGAATTAACCGGCGTGGGCCGGATATTCTGCCATAGCCTGGATCGTTCACACATCTCCTACAGATTTGTGAACGATCCAGGCTAATGCAAATTGAAACCTTCAAAATCTTCCGCGACTTGGTCGAAACCGGGAGTTTCTCAAAAGCGGCCGAACTGAATGCGATAACCCAGAGTGCCGTCAGCCAGCAAATCCGGGCATTGGAAAAAAGGTTCAAGACCGCCTTGATCCGGCGTCGGAAGAAAAACTTTTCCATCACGCCAGAAGGGAAAGCTCTGCTTCAAGCGAGCCAAGAAATTCTAAGAACCTACGAAACCTTGGGCGATCGTTTAGAAGAGCTGAAGAACCACGTTTCCGGGAACCTGATTATTGCGACCGTACACAGTATCGGACTCCACGAGTTGCCGCGGAGCTTGAAGCTTTTCCGGCGAAGCTATCCCTCTGTTGATGTTAGTGTCGAGTATCTCCGATCCGCCCAAGTGTACCAAAGCGTGGCAGCAGGAACCAGCGATGTGGGGCTGGTGGCTTACCCCGCGAGGCACCGCGGTGTAACTGTTGAAAGTCATTGGAAGGATAAACTGGTTCTGATTTGTCCCCCCAATCACCGCCTGGCCAAACGCCACAGCATCGAAATAAGCGCACTCTCCGGAGAACTCTTCATTTCATTTGCGTTCGATCAGCCGACCAGGAAAGCCATTGATCGGATTTTCCGGGCGAACAGTGTCACGATTCGGCGATCGATGGAGTTCGACAATATCGAGACGGTAAAGCGAGCGGTCGAGATCGAGAATGGTATTGCCATCGTACCTTTAGCCTCGGTCGACGAAGAGACTGAAAACGGTGGTCTTTATGCGGTTGAGATCGAATCGGTGGATATGTGGCGTCCCATTGGGCTGGTTCAACGCCGGGGCGAACCGAGCGCGGCGGTACGGGCTTTTGTAAGCCTTTTGCGAAAGCGGGATGTGTTATAGGGTGAAAAATCGTGCTCGTGCTCGTGCTCGTCGTCGCGGGTCGTAATCGTCCTCGTCCTCGAAAGACCTTCCCTGATGTGGAGTCGAAAATGCGGACAGGTATCAAAGTGGATTTATGTCCCGAGACCTGTCCGCAAAACCGACTCCACATCAAGGAAGGCGTGTCGAGGACGAGGACAGCCTGCCCGACGTAGCTTTTGCTCGTTGGGCGCAATGTCTATTGGGTAGCGAAGTCGGGACGACGAGGACGATTACGACTCGCCACGGGGACCAGGACGATTTGAGATCACCCTCAATTCTCGCTCTCCAGCGTGGTGAACCCAAACGCGCCGGCCACTGCTAGCAGGCTGACTTCGTATGCGGTGAGGGATCCTGTCGATTCGTCTAAAATGCCATCCGATAGCTCACGCCGAGTTAGCATAATCGGAGAGAGGTGACGACTAATCTCGGGCGCCTCCGGAAGCATTGTCGGATCCAGGTATCGATCCAGATCTGGTACCAACGCCGATCCAAACGCCAGCACTGGCCGTAGCATCGAGTAACCCCGATCAAACAGGGTCGGCGTATCCACATACAAACGGAGACCAGAGATTCCCTGTCCGGTGTCATTGCCTACGGGACCTCCAACAATCGGTAGGCCCACTTTTTGTTCGCTGATTGCCTTCACTGCGCCGATGAAAGCTGCCTCGCTGGTGGTGGCAACCAAATCCTGTCCTGCCACGCCCAAAACCAACGATGTACCCTCCCGGTTCCGAAAGGTGTAGACGGAAAGACCATTCAAGGTTTGCTGCCGGTAACGCTCGGAAAACTCAGCCGCCAGAATCATTTTAAGGAACTCATTCGCACGATTTCCATCCTTGGTTTCGATCAAGAAAGTTCCAGCAATGGAATCGTCTGAACCGACTCGATTGAGAACCACCTCGACGCCCTTGACCAGATCGCTAAGCTCCGCGAAATCGACACCTGTCCTATTGACCTCCTCGAAATACTGTTTGGCTGTCTGGGCGATGCCCGATTGTTTAGATAGTGCGTCTGCGGCGCTGCGAACCCGGAGCAGGTCTAAGCTTGTCGCAACATATAAAAGCGTTTTATCGGAGGTTAGAAATAACCCTTTGCGATCGAGGTCGTCAGACGGAGGGGGATGCGAACAATAGGCGAAGACTGTGTCGTGGACGTTAGAACCATCGAGTTTGGCCGCGAAGATCAAGGCCGAAACATCCGTCCGCGGAAGAAATGGCTTCAGGCCTCGTTCCATGAGACTCAGTCCTTCGCCGGTCGCGAAACCGTAAAAGTCCGCATCGTCCACCACTCGATTTCGGCATCTGACGAACAGCTCCGACGTATCGAGTCCGCTGTTTACGGTGTTGGTACGGCGAAGCGCATCCTGGAGATAGACCGGCTTTGGACTGAAAAGGAGCCAGGAACCAGTCCTGAGTCCAAAGAGCATGCCCTTGGCCGGTTGAGTCTGCTTCAGGTCATTTTGATTCGATTCGGAGAATGCTCTGAATTTGGAATCAAACAATGCCGCCAGGGGAACAGCCAACTGGTTTTCCCAACTCCTTAGATCGCCGGAACAATGAACCCCACAAATCCATTCATCTCGACTCAGCGTATAACTGGAAAAGAAGGCTGAGCTCGGACAAAATTTGACCAGTCCTTGTGCGACCGCTTTACAAGGCGCCGGCACGTTGTTTGAAGAATAGTTGATAAACCGCTTAACCGATGGTTCATCCAGGATCCTCGCCAAGCTGGCTGCGGAAAACCGTTTCTGCGTCGCAGTAAAATCGCGGCATTCTACAAAAAAAATACTGTTGGCCGGCGCCAGGCGAGTGGCAGGAACCGCGCTGCGGTCCCTTCGCGAAAATGCAAACCAGATAACGCCCCCGACAAAAAGCACGAACACCAGGCACAAAAGGATTCGTTTCATCCAGGGCTCTAGCAAAGACCGGCTTGGTCTACGTGTCGAGAGAAAGGGCGAGTTCGGGAGCGCCTTCGCCGGGATGGAGCACATGGCAACGCCAAACACGCATCGGCGAAACAAAGATAGGACTCCAAAGTAGGCCCGACCTAGGACCGGTCCACGGACTGGAAGCCCTCAAACCACCTACCCTCCCACCACAACAGGCCTCTCGTTACGGTATGCGCGCAGTGCGTCGACCCAGAAAGGGTTCATTTTTTCGGCTGGGGTTTTCCAAATCAGGATGTGAAGCTTGGCCAAGGCTGGTCCGTCGCTCAATAGAGCGCGTTTCTCCTCGGCAGTCAGGGAGGCCGGCCCTTCGCGAAAGAGTTTGTCCCCTAAGCCGGCCACGTGTTCACTTTGCTCCTGCGTACGCCCCGGCCGTCTCCTCTGCAGAGCAACGTGAATCGCGTTGTAGAAGGGATCAAGAATGGCGTGAACAAATTGGTCGCCGGCTCGCAGCTGGAGTGGCTCCGATTTCAAAAGCTCTCTTGGCGGATCAGTCTCCTCCGGTGTTTGAAAGAGATTGCGTAGTATGCCGGATCGGCCGCTAAGCTGGGCAATCGGAATAGCCAGCCATAGACCTAGAAGTAGCGGCGTTATCCAAATCAAGTACAGAGGTGAAATCCACCAAGCCAGCAATCCGCAAAGAATACCCGCGACTGGTACCGGCCAATACTCGCCCAAAGTTTGGATCCATCGCGGGCTACCTCCGCCCCCCCGGGTTTGAGTATTCCAAACCACTTTTTGGCCCGCAATATTCTTTAAGACGAATCGAGTATGGAACCATACGAGTAACGGGGCCGTCAGGATTGAAAACAGAGTTTCCATGATTGCTCCGGCTAACGCTCGTTTAGCGCCGCCAAAACGCCGGAGCAGATCTGGTTGAGAAAACAGATGGAGCAGGCTGAGACACTTCGGGCCAAACAACAAAAGCAGGGTCAATAGCGCAAGCACAATGGCTGAAGCGAGCGGGATCGAGGAGACGTGTCCACGGAAGTGGTCCAGCGCGGCCTGGATGCCTCCTAAGCAGACAAAAAGGACCAATATCGGCGCCGACGAGTATGCCAAGATGCCCTGCATCAAGTGCAATCGGCTGATGGGTTGCACCCGGTCCGCCAAGAGAAACCACACGTGCTGCAGATTGCCTTGGGCCCAGCGGCGGTCACGTTTGATGTACTCGGTCAGGTTTGGTGGTAGCCCTTCGTAACTGCCTTCCAGGTCATAAGCAAACCAGACTTCCCAGCCCGCATCTCTCATCAACGCGGCTTCCACGAAATCATGGCTCAAGATTCTACCACCCAACGGCTCGCGACCCGGCAGGACGGGTAAGCTACAGCTAGCCAAAAATGGTGACATCCGGATGATCGCGTTATGTCCCCAATAGTTGCCAGCCCCTTGCTGCCAGTAATTTAAACCCGCCGCAAAAAGCGGGCTGTACAGTCGAGAGGCAAATTGTTGGATCCGACCGAACAGCGTTTCCGACCCGACCAGCTTTGGCATCGTCTGGATAATCCCGGCTCGCGGATTGACTTCCATCAACCGCACCAAAGAGGCAACGGACTCACCGGTCATGATGCTGTCCGCGTCGAGGACCACCATGTAGCGATGACGGTGGCCCCATCGCCGGCAAAAATCAGCAATGTTGCCGCTTTTTCGATTCACCGGCACTTTCCTACGGCGATAGTGAATCCTGCCGAACCCGTTCGTTTGCCGGCACAAATCAGCCCACGCTAACTCTTCCTCAACGAGTCTTTCCGGCACGGTGGAGTCACTTAGGATATAAAACTCGAACGTCTCCAACTCGCCCCGTTTTTGTAGCGAACGGTACAAGGTCCGGATGTTCCCGAAAACCGTGCCGACGTCTTCATTAAAGACGGGCATCACCACCGCGGTCGACGCCAAAGCGGTGTTCTCATCCAAAGTATTCGTTATTTTAAGGGGCTCATGCCCTTCGGCCAGGACTAGAAAGCCGACGAACGCTTGAGTAAACCCAAAGGAGAGGGTTGTGAACAGCACGCTGAAAACCGCAAGCTCCAGGGCTTTGATCGGGCTCCAGCCGGTGCTGCCAAGGATGTCCGAAAAAAGCCAAATCCCGATCGCAGAGACTCCGAGGGTTACGAGAGTAACCCCCCAACGTCGCTCGCGAACTTTTCGCCTAAAGACTTCATCTAGCCGGGTTGACCCAACCAGCTCAACGAGCCTAACAGATCGACCTGGACCACTCATATCCTGACACCGCTCACAGTTTTGAGACCCCCCAGTTTATTCCTCAATGCCCTCTTTTGTTTCGGTTCTACAGACTCATGTAGATTAGAAGACCAACCAAGCAGAGTCCCAGAAACCATGCAAGAATTCGATTGGAACCCAAAAGGGAAAACTTCCCGGCCAGGGCTGCCAGCCTTTCACCCGCCGTGTTCAAGACGAACGGTCGAGGCGAAATGACCGCCTGTTGAAGGCGAGGCACCGCTTCAAGTCGCACCTCCCGTAAGGCTTCCAAAACGTCATCCGAAAGCCGGTTCCGTGGAGAAAGGACGCTATTTTGAGTCGGCTGCATCAGGTACAGACGCACCCGTTCCTCGACCGACCTGCGATCAAGAGGCACTTTTTCGGAAATAAGATCGCCTAGCCTCGCTTCCAGAGCTTTTTGGGCTTCGTCGAATGCTAACTCCGTCGCGGATATCGAGGGTTCCTTGCGTTTCCGAGCGATCGCTCGTTCGAAACTAGTCAAAAGCATTAACTCCCGCTCCAGGTCAGCCGGAACTCTTAGAGCATCCAAATAGTCATTGGTTCGCTCCCAGGCTTGTTTCCATTCCGGCGAGGAGTTAACGCTCGACCGCAAGAGACCTAAGTATTCAGGAGATATTGCCATTTCTCAGAGCAGAAGTTATCGCGCCGCAGAATTACGCAACTGATATCCATCGACGTCGGCGCGGGGTTCGGGTTGAAAATCGTGAAACTGACCAGCCAACCCCGGTCTGTTGGTGTAAATTGGACATCCTTCACCTGGCCATTCTGATTCACCACGACGTGGGGGCGTAGCTCGGCAACAGGGATCGTTTCCTGTTTTTCCGGCTTGCCAAACTCGACGGTGAACCTGGTCTCACTCGATTGCGGACTGGGGCGAACCGTGGTCGATAGAACGCGAAACTGGTCGAGGTCGGGCTCCACGCTGCTCCAGACAAGGCGATAAGCGAATTCGAGCCGTCCACCGGGATCGGGAACGTTCGGCACTTCCCAGGCTGCCACCATATTGTCCGTGTACTCGTCGCTGGATGGCATCTGTAGCAACCGCACGTAGCCGTTTTCGAAGCCGCTTTGCGGGATTACTTGAAGACTTGGCCTCCGTTGATACTCGGACTCGCGATCGAGATAGTGGCTAATGTCACGGTCACGCTGCAATAATGCATACGAAGTCACGTCGGAGAACCTGCGCAGTTCGGTGGATTTCGGGTTGTCTAAGGGCGCCCAAAGTTTCTCCCCGGAAGTGGTCGTCATAAGTAGCCCATCAGAATCGTGGACTTGCGGCCGAAATTCCCGACGCATGAATTGAGTGCTGTTCATCGAAAACTGAGTTTTAGTTTTCCCCTGATAGTCGGGTCTCAGGGTGGGTCTATTCACAGTATTTTCCCCAAAATAGAACATGCTGGTCATTGGCGCGAGAGTTAGCACCTCCGGTTTCTTTCGTATAAACAGGGTTGCCCGGATGTCCATCGTCGTGGCGTCCCCATAACGTACGGTGAATTCATACCCACCGGTCACGCTCGGGCCATCCAACAGCGCGTAGAACTGAAGGCTGGTGTCGTTCGGTTGCGGTTGGCGCACCCAAAACTCTCGAAAGTCAGGGAACTCTTCCGGGCTGGTCCCCCCGGTATTCACAGCAATGCCACGGGCGGATAGGCCCCAGTGCATGCCGCGACCAATTGCCCGGAAATAGCTGGCGCCTAGAAACGACAAGAACTCATCCTGAACGCCTGCTCTGCTGGATGGCGCGAAGATCTTCAATCCAGCGAAGTCTTCATGTCCGCTGAAGACTAAGGGTCTATCATAATGGAAGTAAGCCGGAGAAAATGGAATATCCCGAAGCCTGTCCTGCTCGATTGCGTGCATTACGACTTGGCGCTTCAAATATGATCCGGGATGAAAAAAGCCGAGACGATAGGGCAATCCGGGCCAAACCACATGTTCGGTCAGAAATCGGATACGAAAAAACAGATCGTAATCCAGCTTCTGCAAATCTTCGGATAGTTCCTGAACCTGAGGCGTAAATGGCTGTTTCGAGAGCTCCTCGGCTCGATTGACGACGTCCTGGTAGTTGAAGACTGGCGATTCGTCAGCGAGGCAGGACCCGACCAGGGCAAGGGAAAGGCTCAAGATGCGAGCTATCGAACTCATGGGACTTATGAAATGTCTCGTGCTCAAACAAATCAGTAATCGGTATTCAGTGAGACAGTAATCAGTATTCAGTGATGGGAAAACCCGAACTGATTACTAATCTACTGATTACTGTTACTTTGGCGGAAATCGAGAACCAAGCCGCCAGCCCCGCCCTAACTCCAGCGCCGGACCAGGCCCACCATGACTCCTTGAATGACTAATTCCTGGGCGGGGATTAAGTCCGGGTAAAGTGGGTTCTCGGCCTTTAAGTAAGGGCGCCCCTTTTTAACAGTGTAGCGTTTTAGAGAAACCTCGCCGTCGATTAACGCGGCTACGATATCATGATCGCGAGCGGGCCTTCTTACCAGGATGACCGTGTCGCCGTCTGCAATTTGGGCGCCGACCATTGAATCCCCAGTGACGCGCAACGCGAAGACGTCTGATGATCCCTCGATCCCAAAGAACTTGGAATCAACGCCCAGATCGTTGCCGGTCTGTTGTTCTCCATCAATCGACATACCGGCAGGAATAGTTCCTAGGAGAGGAACCGACCTGAAATCCGCCCCCAGCTTGGCAGCGGGATCAGTTAACGCTCGAGCTTTTCCAGGGGTCCTCTGGATTGCTCCCTTTCGTTCGAGCGCACGCAAGTGGTTCATCGCCGCCGTCTGACTGCGAAAGCCGAATTGGGTTTGTATCTCACGGCTTGTGGGCGGGAACCCGGTTTTGCGTTGATGTTTGCGGATAAAATCGAGGACCTTTTGCTGACGACCGGTCAAGGGTTCCATA
>JAFAIO010000362.1 GCA_019236675.1 Verrucomicrobiota bacterium | reverse complement strand
TCCGGAGCGTGCATCGAGTTTGTCGCCACCGGTAAATCTCGCTTTCGCCACATCAAGTAGATGACCGGATAGATGAGCAAATTCAGAATGGTCGAGGTGATGACTCCGCCGACCATGGGAGTCGCGATTCGTTTCATGACATCGGCTCCGGCCTGATAATCCGGAGTCCACAGGATCGGAAGCAACCCGAAAAGTATTGCGCAAACGGCCATCATTTTCGGGCGAATCCTTTCTGCGGCGCCTTCCCGGATACAATCGACGAGGTCCGAAATTGTATTCAAGCGGCCGTGAGCTCGGAATTTTTCCCAAGCCATGTCGAGGTAAAGCAACATCACGACGCCAGTCTCTGCGTCCAGCCCAGCCAATGCAATGAGGCCAATCCAGACCGCTACACTGAGGTTATAGCCCAACACGAAGAGCAACCAGAATGCGCCGACCAGAGAGAAAGGCACGGCCAGCAGCACGATTAAGCATTTCGTGATTGATCGAGTATTCAGGTAGAGCAGAACAAAAATAAGAAGCAGAGTGAAAGGGATAATCAATGCGAGCCGCTTTTGCGCAGCCTGCAGATATTGAAACTGACCAGTCCATTCAAAATAGTACCCAGGAGGAAAGTTGACCCGTTCATCGATTCGCCGCGAAGCAGCCCGCACATAGCTGCTGATGTCATTGCTTGAAATATCGACAGAAACGTAGCCGACAAGTTGTCCATTTTCAGTGCGAATGTCGGGTGGCGCGGTCTGGTAATGAACGTCGGCCAAGAGAGACATTGGAATTTGCTGCCCGCCAGGAGTTGGGACAAGCACTCGCTTGAGAACATCGATGTTATCGCGAAAGTCGCGGGCATAGCGAACGCGGATTGGATAGTGCTCGCGTCGCTCCACTGTGAAACCGATCGTGTCTCCCCCAATCGCAGTTTCGATTATCTGATTGACATCTTCGACCCGGAGCCCGTAGCGAGCGGCCGCTTCCCGGTTCACTGCGAAATCGAGGAAGTAGCCTCCGGCAGACCGTTCCGCGAATACGGACTTGGTGCCCGGCAGATCGGTCAAAGCCTGCTCGATCGAAACTCCCACGTCTTGGATGCCTTCGAGCGTCGGGCCAAAAACCTTGATTCCAAGAACAGAGCGCAACCCTGTTGTGAGCATCTCGGTTCTGGTCTGGATCGGCATCCACAAGATTTGGGACATTCCCGGGGTCTTGGTGGCTTCATTCATTTGCGCAATGAGTCGCTCCCGAGTCATCCCGCCAGGCCATTGTTGCGGCGGTCTCAGCTGTATCACGGTTTCGAACATTGAGAGCGGAGCCGGGTCGGTCGCCGTCGCTGCCGCACCCGCCTTTCCGAAAACTGACTCGACCTCCGGAAATTTCTTCAAAATACGATCCTGAATCTGCAAGACTCTGGAAGCTTCTCGGACCGAGATACCCGGCACCGCAGCGGGCATGTACAAAATGGAGCCTTCGTCGAGGGGAGGCATGAATTCGTTTCCGAGTCGACTGAACGGTATCCAGGTCAGCGCGAGCAAAACCACCGCAACGCACAGCGTTATGCGTGGAAATTTAAGGATCAGATTGACCACCGGCGTATAAATCCCGATCAGAAATGCATTGAGCGGGTTCTTTCTTTCCGCCAGGATTTTGCCCCGGATCAGCCAAGCCATTAAAAGAGGCACAAGAACCAACCCAAGAATCGACGCGAAAAACATCGAGAATGTTTTTGTGAAGGCCAGCGGACGAAACAGCCGTCCCTCTTGCCCGCCCAGTGAGAATACAGGAGCGAAGCTGACCGTTATAACTAAAAGCGAGAAGAACAGAGGACGCCCAACCATTTGTGCGGCACGAACGATCACGTCAAATCGCTCCTTTCGGTCAGGCTCACGCCCGCGCAGGTTACGAAAATCTTCGAGCGCCTTGTGAGCGTTCTCGACCATAATGATCGCGGCGTCGACCATCGCGCCAACTGCAATGGCGATTCCCCCAAGCGACATGATGTTTGCGGTCAACCCAAGCCAAAGCATCGGTACAAAGGAAAGCAGGATCGCGATCGGGAGCGTGATAATCGCTACTAACGCGGACCGTACATGCCAGAGAAACAATATACAGACCAGTGCGACGATGCAGCATTCCTCGAGCAGCTTTTCGCGCAGTGTATCGATTGCCCGATGGATCAGTACGCTGCGATCATAGGTGGTGATTACGTGAACGCCTGGGGGAAACGAGGATTTGATCTGTTGAAGCTTTTTCTTGACACTCTCAATGACCTTCAACGCGTTCTCGCCGTAGCGCATCACAACGATCCCGCCGACCGTTTCGCCACGTCCATCAAGTTCGCCCACGCCATCCCGGGAGGCCGCACCGAGGTGCACGGTCGCAACATTTTTCAGATAAATCGGAACGCCATTCACCACTTTGAGAACGACGTCTTCCAGGTCGCTGACGTTTTTGATAAAGCCCCGTCCGCGAACGATGAATTGAGTCGAGCCTAGTTCAATGGTATTGCCCCCGGCGTCCGCATTGCTCTTTCGCACGGCCTCCACCAGCTCGCTGACCGGAACGTTGAACGCGCTGAGCTTATCGGGGTCCAGGTCAATCTGATATTCTTTGACGGCTCCCCCGATCGATGCGACTTCGGCGACACCGGCTACTGATTGAAGTGCATAACGCAGGTTCCAATCCTGGAGCGACCGAAGTTGGCTAAGATCTGTTTTCCCGCTGTCGTCTACAAGTGCATACTCGAATACCCATCCGACGCCGGTCGCATCCGGTCCAATGACGGGATTGACCCCCTCCGGCAATTTGTTCCGCACCGACTCCAGCAATTCGAGCACACGCGCGCGGGCCCAGTAAATATCCGTCCCGTCCTTGAAAATGACATAGACGAACGATTTGCCGAATGATGACTCGCCCCGGACAAATTCGACCTTCGGCGCTCCCACGAACTCTGTGGTGATCGGATATGTAATCTGATCTTCGACGAGGTCAGGAGAACGCCCGGCCCAATTGGTGTACACGATGACCTGGACGTCGCTCAGGTCCGGAATTGCATCGAGCGGGGTTTGAGACAACGCGTAGATTCCGCCCGCAATTGCAAAAACTGTAAAGAGGATGACGAGAACCGGGCTCCGTGCGCTGGCGGCGATAATCCGACCGATTATGGACGTGTCGGCGTATCGGCGTGTCGGAGTGTCGACGTGTTCATGCGCCGGCGTATCGTCGTTGCCTTGGGACAGGGCAGCGTCGTGACGGTTTTGGTCTTCTGGTTGAAATTTTTCAGTCATGCAAGGCTCTTATCCGACGAAGCTTTGGCAAATTCCGATACGCCGACACGCCCAAACGCCGATACGCCGACACGTCTCCTGCCCCTACACTCTACCTCACGCTGACCTCGGAAGGTTCTTCCCCGAAGTCCCGCAATACGCCCTGGATTTGCGCTTCGGCGTCGATCAGAAAGTTTGCGCTTGCCACGATGCGTTCGCCTTCCTTCAAACCGCCTAGAACCTGGTAATATCGTTCAACACTCGAGGCGTCGGGATCAGTAAACTGCCGGCCAACTTGAATCAATCGAGGCTGCAACTTCCCGAACCCGCGGTCGACAAATACCAACATCCTTGACCCTAGCGGTACGACCGAATCCGCAGGGATCGTGATTCCTTCGCCTGCCTCTATCTTTGCAACGACATCGGCGAACATCCCAGGGCGCAGCAGTCCGCTGGAGTTAGGAATATCGATCCGGACGGACCCGGTGCGCCTGAGAGGATCAATTGTGGGCCCGATTGCCACAACCTTTCCATCGAATGATTGTCCCGGAAAAGCAGGCGTACTCACCGTGACAGCGTCGCCTTCCTTTAACAAAGCGATCTCGTCTTCATAAAAGTTCGCCCAAAGCCGCAAATGGGATAGATTAACCACTTTCACCAGCTCGTCACCGCGCTTGACACTCATTCCAATCTTCATAGGCGCGTCGCTGACGATGCCTGCGATGGCCGAACGAATCACAAGGTAGTCGGTCGACTGGCGCGTGCGCTCAAGTTCCGCAATCTCCTGTTGGTCTACATTAAGGAGCCGCAAGCGACGGTGTGCCAAGTCCATGATGTGATCCATCGAAGCCGGAGCTGCGGTGCCACTTTCATAGACTTTAAGCAGATTTATGAGATCCTGTTCAGGCGCCTGAAGGTCAGGGCTATGAATCACTAGCAGAGGCTCTCCTGCGCTGACGTGTTCGCCAGGCGAATCGACTCGCAACTCCGCAATATAACCGTCCACGCCGGCCACACATTCGAAGACGCCGGCAGGATCAACTTCCAAGGTTCCAACGGTCCGCACTTCGTGGCGCATCGGCCGTTTGCGCGCCTCGGCAAAAGTCACACCGATTTGTTGTTGGCGCTCCAGGGGAACGACGAATTCGCGATCCCGCGAGGAACGCATGTCTGCAACCTTGGATCGAGGTACGGGAACGAGGTCCATTCCGCAGATGGGGCACTTCCCTGGAGTCGAAGAATGCACAGAAGGGTGCATCGCACACGTCCAGTACGCGGCGTCGACCTCCTTGCTCCGGTTGCCCGGCCCCGGCCAGATAGCAAGTCCGCCTAAGCCGACAACAATTAAAACACAGGTTATAATCAGTCCAAACTTCCACTTGTGTTTCATCGGAAGGGGCCAAACTCGACGTGCAGATCGGAAGATTTCTTCGCAGGTTGAGCACTTCCCGAGAAAAAGTGCCGATAAGTTGCGCGCTCATATCCTGGCTTTTTCGAGCGCCGCCGCGTGCCGGTAGATAAACAATTCTGCCTCACCAGGGTTTCCGAGCAACGACAAGAGATCTCATGGCAAAGCGCGAGAATAAACGCTGGAGTACCGGAGAAGCCGCTCGCAAAATGGCCACTTCAGCAGGACCTGCGGAGTGAGGCACCCAGCAGAAATTCCCGCTCATTTCGATATCGAATCCGGCGTCGCGGAAGACGGTAGCGTACTCATCCAGGCTTGGCAGATAGGGTTGATCTTCGGGATGCGTCAACGCGCTGCCTAGCCGGCTCCGAAAAAATGGATAGTACCGATTCATGTCGATCAAAACCGAGTATCCGCCTGGGCGTACGAGGGAAAAAATGCCATTGGCCGACTCTGCCTGCGTTCCGAGCCTGAAACAGAAGCGAAAGGTATTCACGCCGAGCACAAGGTGAAATGCGTCTCGCAAATCACCAAGTCGTCGCCCCAGGAATGTCGGAAGGTCGCGGCCCAGGTCTTCGTTTGCAACCGTGTAAAAGAAGACTTTGCTGCGCATTGCGTTCGGGAGGGTATAGGAAGCCTCTCTATTCGCCGCTTGGACCATCTTCGCGGAAAAGTCCGTTCCACACGCGAAATCAATATTGATCTGCCGGTCCAGCAGACGCTTAACAATCCAGATAAGGTTCATCCCGCCGCCGCAGCCGTACTCCAGGATGCGGAGCCCCTCTTTTCCCTTCTTCTGATTGATGACCTTGTCGAGCTGCTCCTCGTAAAGAGGGCCATAAACATGTTGCAGCAGATACGCGATGCCAGCCCCTGCACTTGCATTTACATATTTTTGGACAGCCGCCTCTGTACTGTATTCTTCTAAAGATCTGCGACGGTAGAGTTCGCTTTGCGATGTGGACTCCGAAGTGTTCATTCCTTCCGCGTCACCCATAGGTTCTTCAAGAGTCGAGCATGGATTGTTGAGCAGTTTTCTGTCCCGAAAGGGGGATTTGACATCGGTCGCCGAGTAGACGTGCGGAGCGGCAGAAAGTTTCAAATATTTCGCGAAGTTCAATTTTGCTCCTAACTGCGCAATTCGCCCGGAAGGGGTGATCGATCGCCTCGACCTTCCGTCGCCACCTTTAGAATATAGCGACCATAAGAGCTCTTCTCGAACTTTTTGCCGAGACCAACAAACTGGTCGAGCGTTATAAAACCCTGGTTCAACGCGATTTCCTCCGGGCACGCGATCTTCAGCCCCTGGCGCTTCTCGAGGGTCTGCACAAATGCAGACGCCTCCAGGAGGCTGTCCTGCGTACCCATGTCAAACCAGGCGAAGCCGCGGCCCAGGAGCTTTACTTCCAGTTGGCCGCGCTCAAGATAAGTGCGATTGACGTCTGTGATTTCCAGCTCACCGCGACCCGAGGGCTTCTGGCCGGCGACGATATTGACCACCTGCTCATCGTAAAAATAGAGGCCGGTCACCGCCCAGTTAGAACGCGGCGCACGAGGCTTTTCTTCGATGGAGATAGCGACGCCCTGCTTCGAAAACTCGACAATCCCATACCGCTCGGGATCGTTCACGTAATAGGCAAATACCGTGGCGCCTTCCGGTTTGATCTGACCCGCAGCCAGTAACTCGTTCATACCGTGACCATAGTAGATGTTATCCCCGAGAATAAGTGCGGAAGAGTGCCCTTTGACGAAGTCGGCGCCGACGATGTAAGCCTCTGCCAATCCGCCAGGCCTCGGTTGGGCGGCGTACCCAAACTCTAAACCCCATTGCGAGCCGTCACCGAGCAGCCGCTGGAATTGTGGCAGGTCGTTCGGTGTAGAGATAATCAAGATCTCCCTGATCCCAGCGAGCATCAAGACACTCAAGGGGTAATAGATCATTGGCTTGTCGTAGACAGGCATGAGCTGCTTAGAGGTGGCCAATGTCAATGGATAAAGCCGTGTTCCACTGCCGCCGGCGAGAATGATGCCTTTCATACGATGTGCTCCCTCATTGAAACCGAATACCGAGAAAGAGACAAGTGGCTGGTGAGGTCTGTTTCGACATAATTAAAGGGGCCCGGCGTTCAAAGCGCTTCCCCCAGTAGGAATCGGCGTTAACACGGGCGCCTTGAATCCTTTTGTCTTCAGAAACGCGGAGTTAGCAGACGCGAAGTCGGCCCAACTTGTTTCCCCAGTCACGGTTTTCGGTTCATTACAAGCAAGGAAACGCGATGCGCATCCGAAACGATTACATCGCACTATATAGGCGTATTTATGCACTTTCGAGCAAGTAATTGAGCCGTAAGTGTCCGAATTCTGTCTATATGACAAAAAATTTGCGGATTTAGGTCTTGAGCGTGCGTTGGGCATAGTTTACCACTGACACCCATGTGCTCCAAAAAAGCCGGATCTCAATCTCTATCGCCTGCCTGCGATCGTCTGCGATTCATCAGGCGCGTTACTGAAAACTGCTATCTCAATGGTCAAATCGGTTTGATCAATTGCAACTTTAGCGTTTCCGGAAAAATATCGATCGGAAAGTTGTTCCGGCGAATCCTGGCGCTTTGGCGAGAAGCCGCAATACTGGCGTCGGCGCAAATCTTTTTCTATGCTAATGCTGCATCGGCTACTCCGGCTTTTGTCCAGGGCAATTACGCAGTGCCGCAGTCACCACAGACCTCGGTGATAGTGCCGTTCACCGGAGCGCAGGGGCTCGGCGATCTCAATGTGGTCATAATCGGATGGAGTGATACGACTGCGCAGATCAGTTCGGTGACTGACACAGCAGGAAACGTTTACCAGCTGGTCAATGGACCAACGCAGCTTAACGGTTACCTATCCCAGTCTATCTTTTACGCCAAAAGCATCGCGGCGGCTTCGGTCGGTGCGAACGCTGTAACGGTCGCCTTCAGCGCAGCTGCGACTTACCCTGACGTGAGGGTATTGGAATACAGCGGCGTTGATCCGCTTAACCCGGTGGATGTGTTCGTAGGGGCAACGGGCAATAGCACGACGAGCAGCAGCGGTGGCATCACGACCACCAATGCCACAGACCTGCTGCTTGCTGCAAACACGGTAAGTACGGCGACAATCAGCAGCGGCGGCGGTTTCGCAACGCGCTTGCTCACAGCACCGGACGGTGACATAGCAGAAGACGAACTGGTAACAACAACCGGCCCTTACAGTGCCACCGCCACTCTTAATTCGTCGGGTCAATGGGTCATGCAAATGGTGGCGTTCCGCGCTGCCGGCGCCCCAAATCCGACTCCAACCCCCAGCCCTAGTCCAACTCCGTCGCCGCCTGCTTATATCCAGGGCAATTATGCGGTGCCGCAGAGCTCCGATTCTTCGGTAAGCGTACCTTATACAAAAGTCCAAAACGCCGGAGACCTCAATGTGGTTATTGTCGGATGGAATGATTCGACAGCTCAGATCAATTCGGTTAGCGACACTATGGATAACACTTACCACCTCGCCGTCGGCCCAACCCAGGTGAGCGGTTTCCCATCCCAATCGATCTTTTACGCTGAAGGGATCCAAGGCGCGGCAGCCGGGGCGAATGCAGTTACCGTCGCCTTTAGCACACCTGCCGCCACCCCCGACGTGCGGGTCTTGGAGTATAGCGGAATTGATACGAGCACTCCGGTGGACGTCTTTGCGAGTGCGACTGGGAACAGCGCGACGAGCAGCACTGGTAGCGTAACGACCACGAATGCGAAAGATCTTCTCATAGGAGCGAACACCACGACAACCTGGACCACAGGTGCCGGCGGTGGCTTCGCGCTGCGCTTGTTAACCGAACCGGACGGGGATATCGCCGAGGACGCCTTGACCGTGGCCCTAGGCTCTTATAGCGCAACCGCGCCTCTAGGTTCCGCAGGCCCTTGGGTCATGCAGATGGTGGCGTTCAGGGCAGCAGGCAGCCCGACGGCCACCCCAACCCCAACGCCTTCGCCTACTCCTACGCCTACGCCAACTCCAACGGCTACGCCAACTCCAACGCCTACTCCAACTCCGACACCTACTCCAACAGGTAAATTCTCGATAGGCGATCAGGTGATCGTGTCTGCGGCTGGTGTTAATGTGCGCTCTACTCCAGCTGGTACTCTCATCGGAACCCAACCGCCTAACGCTGTGGGCACCGTCGTGGGCGGACCTGTGACCGCCCTTTTTAATAACGTACAGGTCAACTGGTGGAATATCACCTTCCAGTCCGGGCCCAGTGGATGGGTGGGCGAGGACAATCTTAGTCTTTTTCTTCCTACCCCTACCCCTACCCCAACTTCAACACCCTCCCCAACCCCAACGCCGAGCAACAGCGTGACGGTCACTTGGAATGCAGACCCGGGGACGAATAATTCCGCAACGAACCCAGCCGGTTACAACGTTTATTGGGGAACAACGAGTCGGACATATACGAACTCCGCCAATGCCGGTAATACAACATCGGCCGTGGTCCCCGGTCTGACCAGCGGAACGACCTACTATTTCGTGGTCACCGCTTACAACGCAGCTCAGATAAACAGCGCCTACTCGACGGAAGTGTCGTATACGGTACCGTAAAGGAATCAATCCGAATCGATGAATACTTCAGACCGGCAATATGTGCTGCTAACGCCCGTCAAGAACGAAGAATCCACTATAGGCATCACGATCGAGTCGGTTGTTAAACAGTCTGTTCTTCCGACCGAATGGATCATTGTAAGCGACGGTTCAACTGACCGGACGGACTCCATTGTAGACGATGCTGCCCAGACGCATCAGTGGATTCGCTTGATAGCGCTCGCCGTCCGCCCGACTCGCAGTTTTTCCGCAGTCGTGCACGCTACAGAAACCGGCGTCAAAGCATTAATATCCACGGATTACAGGTACCTGGGACTGCTAGACGCCGATGTCAGGTTTGGTCCTAACTATTTCGAACGGCTCATCGGACATTTCGAGCAGGAACCAAAATTAGGTCTCGCCGGCGGGATGGTCGTTGACGTGGGCAGCTCCAAGCAGCGGGTGCCGAGGAATCTTGAGGACGTTCCCGGGGCGGTGCAGTTTTTTCGGCGCACTTGTTTCGATTCACTGGGTGGCTTGCTGGCCATTCCTGAAGGGGGATGGGACGCTCTCACCTGTGCAAAAGCGCGCATGAACGGGTTCGGAACTCGACTGATCCCGGAACTCGTTGTTGACCATCTCAAGCCTCGCAACATTTCGGAGGGAGGAGTTATTCGCAGGACGTGGCAACTGGGGCTCCGCGACTATGCGCTCGGATACCATCCACTGTTTGAGTTCGCAAAGTGCGTTGCGCGCGTCACCGAGCCTCCCTACGTTGTCTCTGCTGTCGCACGGTTCGCAGGGTATTGCACTGCCATGCGCAAAAGAAAACCTCGACTTCTTCCGCAGGATCTTCTAGCGTTCGTCCGGCAAGAGCAAATGCGCCGCCTTCGGAAAGTCATTGGTCTTTCGCAAAGCTAAACTCGCTGTCCGGCTGTAACAAGCCCGATCCTCTCACCGGCATAGACCTTCTTCCTGAGCCGGGACCACCACCACTCATTATCCAGGTACCACCGGACGGTCTTAGCCAGTCCGGATTGGAAATCTTCTTCGGCCTTCCACCCGAGTTCCATTTCGAGCTTGGTCGCGTCGATGGCATACCGATGGTCATGGCCAGGTCGATCTACAACGTAGGTAATCAATCGGTTATGTCGTTCATAACCAGGATTCATTGAGTCAAGCACACTGCAGATCGCCTCGACGACCTCAAGGTTTGTCCGTTCATTGCGCCCCCCGACGTTATACGTCTCACCGGGTCGCCCTTTGGTCAGGATAAGATGCAGCGCCTTGGAGTGGTCATCGACGTAAAGCCAATCACGGACATTTGAGCCATTACCGTAAACCGGGAGCGGCTTGCCTTCATAGGCATTCAAAATTATCAACGGGATCAGCTTCTCAGGGAATTGAAACGGACCATAATTATTCGAGCAGTTCGAGACGATAACCGGGAGTCCGTATGTGCGATACCAGGCGATAGCCAAGTGGTCGGAAGCGGCCTTGGAAGCGGCGTAAGGTGAAGAGGGATCATACGCTGTCGACTCGTGAAAAAGGCCCTCAGGTCCCAATGAACCGTAGACCTCGTCGGTAGACACATGAAGGAAGCGAAAGCTCTCCTTTGCCGAGTCGTTCAAACCGGACCAATAATCTCGAGCCGCTTCCAGCATGGCGTGTGTACCAAGAACGTTCGTTACGATAAAACTCCGCGAGCCGGTGATTGAACGATCTACATGGCTTTCGGCAGCGAGGTTCAAGACCGCATCTGGACGGAACCTGTCGAATAGCTGTCTAATGACTGATTCTTCGCAGATGTCAGCCTTTACAAATGTGTAACGCGGATTCGCACTGATCGTTCGGAGCGAGTCGAGATTGCCGGCGTAGGTCAGTTTGTCGATATTAACGACCTCGGCGTCGGTCTTCGTTATCAAATGCCGGCAGACCGCTGACCCGATGAAGCCTGCCCCGCCTGTAACTATTATGCGCATGGAAGATGTCTGAGATCGATGCAACTTTAAGTATTTCTGGTATTTCTATATCTTCGCCGCCAGCACGGCAGGCTTTAGCTTTTTTTGGGCGCTCGACCACTACTCTTCTGGATTCGGTTTTTTCGTCAGGCGCTCCAGACAGATTCCAAGCGAATCATGCCAAAATGGTAACTTGATTCCGTGCACTCGAGCGAGCTTGCCGCAATCGAGGCGGGAATTCGCCGGCCGGCGAGCAGGCGTGGGGTACTCTGCAGACGTGATCGGCGTTAAAACCGGTTTGCGGAGACCTTGTTTCGCCAGAAAAGCAAAAATCGCTGCGGCAAGATGAGCCCAGCTTGTCTCTCCGTTCCCGGCAAGATGAAAGATACCGCGCAGCAGCGGTTCAGACCGATTGCTCAATATGTTTCGTGCAACGCCAATAATCGCCACCGCGATCTCGGGCGCATACGTTGGGCAACCGTGTTGATCGGCCACGACCCGGACCTCGTCCCGGCTTTGGGCCAGCGCCAGCATCGTTCGCACAAAATTCTTGCCGAACGGTGCGTAAACCCAGGCGGTACGAAGGATTACGTGCTCACCATTCGCTGCGGCTACGGCGTGTTCGCCGGCTAGTTTCGAGACGCCGTAGGCGCTGAAAGGCGCAACCCTATCCTCTTCGACGTAAGCACTCGTCTTGCTGCCATCAAAGACATAATCCGTCGAAAGTTGGATGACAGGCACAGCGAGCGCCCGCGCGGCTGCGGCAACGGCACCGGCTCCCGTAGCATTGATGGCTATGGCCTTCTGCGGCTCGCCTTCCGCCTGGTCTACGGCCGTATAAGCGGCAGCGTTCACAACGATGTCGGGCGCGGCCCTGCGCAGGGCAGGTTCGATCGTTTCGGGCGCTTCAAGGTCAAGTTCCGGACGACTCAGGGGGATAACCACCGCGTCCAGTAAGGGTCCGGCTTCGGTCAATGCACGAGCGACCTGCCCATGCTTGCCGGTAACTGCGATACGAATCGACATTTAATTAAGATACGAGCACAAAAGACAATTATCCCTGATACTCGAAGAAGCTTGGTATCTCTGCGAGGCGCGGCAGGCGCCGATCCTTCTCGGAAAGGATGGCAGCTCCATCGAGGGGCCAATTAATTTTCAGCTCCGGATCATTCCAGATGACACCTGCATCATGGTTCGGACTATAATGAGCAGTCACTTTGTAGAAGACTTCCGTTTCGTCTTCGAGCGTGCAGAATCCGTGCAGGAAGCCGACCGGCACCCACAATTGGTCTCCCGCAGCCGCACTCAGCGTGATGCCGACATGTTGCCCATAGGTCAGAGAGCCCTTTCGTATATCAACCGCCACGTCAAAAATCGATCCTCGCAAGACTCGGATCAGCTTGCCCTGAGCAAAAGGGGGCTTTTGAAAGTGTAAGCCACGAATCGTACCTTTAACTCTCGATCCGGATTGGTTATCCTGAACAAATGTCACATTCTCGATCGTTTCGCGGAAAAGACGATCGCTCCAGGATTCTTCGAAATAGCCCCGGGCGTCGTTGAACCGCTTCGGAGCAATTAACTTGATCCCTGAAATATCAAACTGACGGATCTGCATCTGCATTTTTAATTACCTCGCTTAGTTACGGATAAAACGTTGTGGCTGAATTTAGCGGCACTGAAAGGGCGGCAACCAGAAATTTCCCGCGGTGATCATGCTACCTTCCACCTGGTTAGATTGCGGTTTTCCCAGAGTGTTCAGTCCTCTTCCAGAATTGAGCATGACCTCATAAATATACCCGGCCGTCTCGGCAACCAGTTCCCTGGCGCGATCGCTCGAACCCCACCAGGAAGTACCTGCGTATCCGGGCGGCGTCCAACTAATGACGCCGACCTGGGTTGGAGAGTCGCTCGTTTTTGAGAAAACCAGCCGACTACGCCTGGCGTGAGCCCCTATCGTGAACACGTTGAGTCCCCTAGGTTGAATACCTTTGGATTGGAGGGCACGCCAAACTGCGGCTGCAGATTCAAAGGTGCGCTGACTTTTGGTTTCCCGCGCGGGAGCGACAATAATTTTCTCCCGAGGAACGCCCAGTCGAACCAGCTCATTTGCTGCTCCTTCAGCATAACTCCACCCCGCTTTTTGCCACCCCTCCGCGGCCGTGACTCCACCGGTTGCGATCACATACTGATAATCGTGCTGATCAAATTCGGCTTTAGCACCGCCAATGGCTTCGAACCCAATCCAGCCCTCCACGACCAAAATTTGCGGCGGCGCACGAAACGTTAATGAAAGGAAAGCTTCGCCAAAAGCGAACCACCAGACCACCGGCGACAGGGCGAGAGCGACGAGCAAACACAGACCCAATCGCGTCGGGCATAAAATTGTACGGCGTTGAACAAAGCGTACTTTGCGCACCATTCAGGCATCCTTTGGGTTAGCCAAGGTACTGAGCGCCCCACCGACCTTGCTTCCTCTGCGCTCAATTGTGGCCAGAGTTTGAACCTTCCGGCTCCACGCGATTCAGAAGATGCTTTCGCCGAACCGGCGGTTGTCTCCAACCACTCTCTACCGGAACGCGCGGCACTACTTGGACGGACGGCGAATTCATTCCATCAGAGGGGTCCTTTTCCTTTTCATTAAGCCGGAACCTCACCGTTCCTCGCTCTTTACCGTCGGAAATGACGGCCTCCACGGAACGCGGATTTGGATCCAGGCGCAACTCGAGGAGGCGAAGATTGTTTTGGTTGGGCACCGCAGTGATCATCTGTACTTCGTTGTTTTCCGAATTTTGAACGATAATCGTCTCCTTGCCGCCATCTTCCAACCAACTCGCTAGAAAGATGTTATCAAACGGCGAAGGCAGCTTTTGCGGTGCGCCTGGTTTAACCAGAGTAAACGGGTTACGTTCCCATACTCCCACATAACGATCGACTTTAAAACCGGCGGGAATTTCCTGTGCGAGCGCACCCGACGAAACGGCCCATAGCAAGAGCGCCGCACGGTAGACCTGCCCGTGCACGGTCACCGCGCTCGAAGTACGAGCGAAACCAGGACGGCACCTCAAAGCGCTCTTGACAAAAAAGAAACCCAATCTCGTTGCTCTACCGAGGTGGTCCCGGTTCTAAAAGTGCACGACAGCGGCAACCGAGGGCACACCGGCGGAATTGACAATGAACAGCATGTAGTTGCCAGGCGGAGCGAGATAGTCGTTCGCCGGAGCCGTGACATTCAGGGAGCCGGTCCCCACCGAAAATGTTAGCGGAAGAAAGCGCTGACTCATGTTTATGTCATGGGTGACACTCCCAAATCGAATAAGTGAGACCGCCGCGATTTGCCCCGCGTTTGGTGTCTGCACGGTGAAGTTTTGTCCATACGATAGCTGAGCGGGAGCGGAGGTAATTACAGGCCGGGGTCCGTTAAAGAGATAGGGTGGCTCGAAGAACTCAGCACTGTACTGATAGGTCGGCTCGTTATCGTCGTTGAAGCGGCCACCACCTGAGATCAGGACGCGCCCATCCGGCAGCAGCAACGCTTCGGAGTGATACAAACGAGGAGCGCTCATCGAAGCGAGCGTCGTCCAAGTTTGGGTAGTGGGCGACCACAATTCTACTGGCAGCACAGCATTCGCGACATCCGCCGGAGCGCTATCGGTACCGCCGCCGGTCACCAGGACCGTGCCGTCCGGGAGAAGAGTACTGCAGTGGTAAGTACGTGCGAAATGCATCGAAGCCACCTGTTGCCACGCGGGGGTTGTCTGAGTCATATCAAGGACGTAAGCTGTGGCAGTCGACGCCGTTGCGTCGTAATCCGGGTCACCATAATGGCCCATCTTCAAGATCTTACCTGGCAGATACATCGTCGCACTCCCACCATCCAGAGCGGTTGTTCCTCCGACGGCGGTCCAGGTGGATGCTTTCAGATCGAGCACCTGACTAACAATGGGCCACTGCGTGCAAGAGGAAAGCAAAACCCGGCCGTCCGGCAACAGAAAACAGTGCGGGTAGTAGTAGCTGTATGGGAACGGCGCATTACTCAACTGACTCCAGGAATTCGTTACCGGACTATAGATTTCGTCAATAAGGGCATCGGTCCCAGGGCCATTCTCTTCACCGGACATCACGATGACGGTTCCGTCTTGGAGCATAGTTTCCGTAGGATACCAGCGCGGATAAGTCATGCTTGGGAACACCGTCCACGATTCAGTGGTCGAATTGAAGACGTTTACGGCGGGCAGTCCCTGGTGGTCCACGACGCTCCCGCCGACAACCATAATGCGCCCGTCCGGCAGCTGTTCGTCTGCGGTACAGAACATATTCGAAGGCGCGGGTACCCAATTAGTGGTGTTCATCGCAGGGTCCCAAATTATGGCGGTCCCCCCGAAAGTCTCACCATCGTACATCAATACCTTACCGTTGGGCAGGAGTATGGAATTAACAGATACAATTGGCAGGGGGACCGTGCCGGACATAACTCCGGATTGCGCTGGGTTCGCCGGGCTGGAGTTAGAGAAAGTGACCGAAACCGGACTCGAGGTTGCGCTATTGTTCGCGAAGTCCCATGCGGACGCAGTGAGGGTGTGGCTACCATTCGCGAATTTTGCGGTATTTAGAGAGAACGTGTACGGGCTCGCGATGGCGGCCGTTCCAAAGGGGATGCCATCGACCTGAAGCTGTACGCCAGCTACGCCCGTGCCTGTGTCCGATGCGTTGACCGTTACAGTGATCGTGCCTGTCCCCGATGCAGGAGGCTTAATGCTGACTGTAGGCGGGGTAGTATCTGGTGGTTGGCTTGCAGCCCCGCGGAAGGCCACCATTTGCATCACCCACGCGCTCGAACCCAGGATGGAGCCGCTGCTGGCGCTATACAAACCAGGCGCCGTCACTATGCGGTCCTCTGCAAGATTGGAGTCGGGCGAGGTCAGCAGCCGCTGCGTAAAATTCGTACCCGGGCCAGTTGTGGTGCCCATCACGGTGTTGCCTGCTACTAACAAATCGGGAGCATAGGTCGTCGTCACTGTATTTGTCCATGACGGAAGGGTACTGTCGAAGTCGTTCCCGGACGAAAAGGCCCCGGTCACATCGACTGGATTTGCCGTCGCAACCCCACTGTATTCAAGAACTCGAATGTCTGGATAGTTTACCGCATCGGAGAACTTAACGGTGACAGCGTTCGAGCCGGGCTTGATACCGGGCGAATAATAAATGGATTGCGAGAATGGAGTCGAGCCCGTGACCAGGGTAGGCCCCGCGGCCAGCTGATAGCTATTTCCTGTCTGATCGGTTACCGAGGTAATTTGCGAGGTCGCATCACTCCATCCCACGATCACAATGTTCAGATTTCCGGAAGCCTGTGCTCCCTGGTACGCCACCGTCACCGTCTGTTGCGCCGTCTGAGGCGTCGCGTAGGCTCCTTGGACATATGTAATGCCAGGAGTTGGCGTTGGGGTCGGAGTCGGAGTCGGAGTCGGAGTCGGGGTTGGCGTTGGAGTCGGAGTCGGTGTCGGAGTCGGTGTCGGTGTCGGTGTCGGCGTCGGCGTCGGCGTCGGTGTCGGAGTCGGAGTCGGTGTCGGCGTCGGCGTCCCGCTGGCGGCACGTAAGGCGACCATTTGCATGATCCAACCGCCGGCAGGTGAAACCGGAGCGGTGGCGCTG
>JAFAIO010000200.1 GCA_019236675.1 Verrucomicrobiota bacterium | reverse complement strand
GCTCGGAAGCCGTTATGGACAAGGAACGGGATAAGATTCCGCATTACTCTCCATTTACATCTCAAGCTACTTATTTTCAGCCACTTGCGCATCAGTAGCGCGCTCGATTTTCGAAGGGACCGGTAACAATCTCCCTAGGAGGACTGGTAACAACCCCGCCACGGTCCACCAGCTTCCGCCCGAGTCCTCCAATCTGCCATTCCCTTTGAAACGCGATCTTGCCGCTTCTCCTAATCTTTGCCACAATGTCCGATCGACTCAAAGCCTTGACGGCCCCCGAGTTGGCCGCGCTTGTTACAGTCCCGTCAGCGTTTTTCGAGGACGAATTGCCGTCCAGACTAACCGGCCAAGCATCAAATCCGACGGATAGGCAGGCAACACCTCTTGCCAGCTGCACCGGCCGAGAGTGGTGACTTTCCTCCTGGTTGCCTATCGTAGAAAGGCGTCATCTTTCTTCGGTCGGACCAATACTAAGCTGCCGCTTTTGTTTTGCGTCGATGCCGACGGAACTGGCGTACTGAAGGCGCTCCTTCTGATCGTAGAGCCAAAGCAAACGATGAATATTACTACTGCCCGAGCTTGTTGATGCCCTCAAACCATTTGTGTTTTGCTCGCCCGTCTATGGCTGCCTAGAGAGTTTCGCCCAAACGAGGCTGTAATGAAATCCCCCTTTAGGCCTTAGGAGAGGCCCGAAGGTGTAGCGAACAGAATTTTTATCTTTCAGAACTTCCTTTTGTGGAAGTGCAAAACTCGAGCTGAGGCTACTTGGTCGTAGGGAGGCTCTTCGTATGAGTTGTGCGTGGGCTGAAGGAGGATCCGGATCCGGAATCAACCCCCCAAGGAATTCGACCTCTATCTTGATTGTCTCAACCAGGAAATCCGCCTCTGTGTAATATGCAAAACCGACCGCATCACTCTTACTGAGATTAAAACCGCGGTCTGAATGAATAAAGACGCTAACCGGATCGCGATCATCGGCATTGCGGATCTCGTAAGCAAGAAAATTGGGGACGCATGCAGATTGGTCCTCAATGAGGCGTGCTCTGACCGTGCCGTGCTCAATCAGCTTAGTGACATATTGCGCTCGCTCATTTGTGCGCTCTCCCACCAAGAGTGCGCCTGTACCCTGACGGACTACCACCTCCATAGTTACGCCTCCCGAGGATTCCGTGGAGCCGGGAATGAGCTGCTCCGAACCGCCGAGCACCAGGGAAAAATTCGGATCTTGATCTGAATTTTCGACACCGTGCGAGCTCAAGTATGGACTTCTGTCATCTCCCGGGTCCCGAACATGATCTAAGTATAATCCAAGGCCATCAGGTATTTTGAGCGCCGTGAAGCGAATTTCAGCCGCGAAGTCTGCAAAGCGTTGCGGCTCGGCACGAGAAGGGGCAAGGACGGCCTTTACTGCTACCTCCTTTGCACTTTTCAGCGCATGTCTCCGAAGTTCTCTGAATAATGAACTAGGCCAGCTGTGCGTCTCTGAGATCTCACCGGCGAGAGCATTGTCCTCTATCCCAAGGCGGTGCTCCACCTCCCTGGGTAAAGCTTTCGTCGCGTTTTCTTCCCAATTGGATACCGCCCTTTGTGAAACCCCGAGATCTTTCGCCACTTTCGCCTGGCTGTACCCTTTTGACTTACGCCACAGTTTCAAGTCTGCACCGTTTTTCATGTTCAGATTAGAAGGTGATTCGTCAAACGACTATAGCACATTGCTACTCAAATTCTAGCATTTGGGAGTCTCGTCCTCGAAAAATATATGCAGGTTCCCCTGCTTTTGCTTTTTCTTGTCGATGTATCTCAAAAAGCCGAACAGTTGACAGAACTTCGATGACATCTTATGTATGCGCGCATCTGAACAATACAGAAGCGAAACATGGATGAGAATTATGCTAGCAAAGATCCCGTTGTTTCTAACCAGAACGGCGAAGCGCATCGCACGATTTTCCCCAATTCCCCTAAGGATGATCACTTTTTCCGGTTTCTCGAGGAAGTTTCCGCCTCGTCAAGGCGAAGTCGAACCGTGATATACGCGCTAATGCTCGTTATGATCGCCACTTACGGTATTCACCGGAGCATGAACGAGCCAGGATGGATGCAGAACCGATTGCTCTTCCTCGAAAGCGCGTATTACGGTTTGAGCCATACCAGCCCGCCGGTAAAGAAGAAAGCCATCGATTACGTCAATAACGAGCTCCTTCAGGGCAGCTTGTAAATAAAATCAACTCCTGCGCCCATTGGGTCAGCATCTGCGAATGCTTCGCCTGAGGTAACAGTAACAAACAGTCCGCAGGAAGAAGATGCTATCGCTCAGGTGTTGAAAAGCAGTTTGGATAGCCTCGCGCGGGCGAGAACTGAGCAACTTACAATGCGCCTACCGCTCCTGGGAATCGCCTTTGATATTAATGATCTGGGCGTTATCGGCGGGCTGGTTTTAACCGCTTTACTCTACGTATTGGCCGCGAGCATTCGTCGGGAAACACTAAACCTGGACCTTGCGATGAAGCGAGCCTTTAAGTCCGACGCACGTGCCAACTTGGATCTTCTGCTAATGGCACAAGTGCTCTCTCCTGCTCCCAGCAAAATGCCGGAATCCCAGCGTCTCTTGTTTCTACGGGTACGGCTGCCTAATTTCGCACTCTTCCTGATAGTCACAATTCTTCCTATTGTCGTCCAAACCTTCGTCTGTGCGTTCGATTGGAAAACGATGCCTGTTGGGAGCGCTCTTACCAGTACCGAGGCAGAAAGGAACCTATGCCTAATTGAAACGGCCGTTACAGTCCTGGTTGCAGGCTTTGCTGTTCTCTGCGCGTGGGAGCAGCACAGACTCCATCAAGGCTTTTCCAAGCTAATTGAGGCGAAACGTAGGTTAAACGGTACTGAGGCAATTTCGAATGGTTACAATGGTCAGGGTGCCGTCGAGGCGGGCGAAGCTTGATAGTGAACGATTATCTCGCCGCGTCGCCGGAACACTTGATCACGCCAGGATCTTCGATGCCCGTTTGGGGGAATGGCGTTGATTGTGATGAGCTGGGAAATCAGCCCCGTGGAGGGATTTGGTCCGGGCGGTCGGTGTCCGCTATCCAGGCGCGTTCTCCATGACCGCCGCGGTGACTGCACTGCAACCAGCGAGCAGGAATCCGACCGGCGGCATTCTAAACGGACCGCGCATGAATTGGTTTCGTGTTAGTTCGGGTCGATCGGTTGCGTCGCGTGGCATAAAGAAACCGCCCCGGGGATTCGCTGCTCCGGGCGGTCTATTTCATAAAACGAGATAAGATTCGGCATCACCTTCCATTTACATCGCAGCTCCTTATTGTCAGTCAGTAGCGTGCTGATTCTCGGAAGGGACTGGTAACAAGTTCCCTAGCTAGTAGGACTGGTAGCAGGTTCGCCGTCGTCCGCCCGTTTCCGCCAATCGTCCACTTCGCTCCCAGCTCCGACCGAAGCGTACATAGAGCGCCATTAAGAAAGCGGCTCGCTTATTGTGCTTTTCTCGGCGCCGGAAACTCGTGATAGATGACCGTCGAGGTTGGCGTCGGCGCTGCCACTTCGTGATCGGTCTGAATTGGATTATCGGATGATGTTTTGCTGCAGAGACCGATCAGAAAACAAAACCCTATCCCGATCCGACCAATAAGAAAGAGTGCACGGTTGTGCGCTCTCTGTTTCTCATCCAGCTCCCGTAGTCGCTCGGGATTAACTGCCGACATCACTTCCCAATGATGCCGCTCTCTCTGGCTGCATACTTTTCTATGACGCGACAGCCTGCCAAATAAAATACCTCCGACTTTGGTTATCGCGACATCCGCAGCCTGACAGCAAAAGCGAGCCTACAAAAGAAGAAGACAATAAGGAGAAAGCATGGAAAAGAAACTTATTTCTCAGCAAAATCACCATAGGCATTTCGAGTGGTCTCCTTGCGATCGCCGCCATCTTCCTTGGCGTTGTTTTCTTATACGCCGTTTTTACCGGCAGTTTTCCCAACTCTCACTCTAATAGTCACTAGAGGCAGCTATTTCGACCTATGCGGTGTGAGCCCTCTTCTGAGGCGTTTTACGCTGCAGTTTTTCTTACGCCTCTGACAAGATCATGTTCAAACTCCACGCCATCCTTCACGACGGTTCGGTCGTCCTGGAGTTTATGACCGATGACCCGGCGGAAGCCGAGGAAATATGCTGTCAGATGCTGGCCGTCGAAGGCGTGGCCGAGGTCAGGATATTGGACGAATCAGGATGGATCAGCCTGTAGTTGGTGGTAACGCCAGGACAGCTTCCGCGTAGTTCCCTCCGCGCAATGTCAGCGGCTGATGTTATGAACTGAACGAAAACGCAATAGTGATGCGGACGAGCGGAGACCATCCTATTCCTCGGAGCCGTCATCATTCACAATCAGGTCGATCTCCCGAGGATTTTTCAGTACCCACGAACGTCCTTCCCGCGTCAACTCGCCGACACACGAAATCGGAATACGATCCTCGTACGAGCGCACGGCGAGTGTGTGGTCTGGACCAGAGAGTTCGAGAGTGACTGTCCGCGCAATTCCGTCGGCGGAACCCGCGATCGTTACCTTTCCCTGGTTCCCATCTTGATGTTGCAGCTTGTTAACAATGCCGAGAACCTCGGTGCTTTCGACAGACTCGGTCTCTCGAAAAATACGCGCCGTCTCGCCAATAATCGGGATCGAATCAGGCGTTATGGCAACCTGTGATACCACATTAGACGGTGCACCCCGGAGCGGAGCCCACGAGAAGCTAAACTCCACCCCTTTTTCTCCGCTGCCTTCGTGTAAACCGACGATCGCTTCGCATAGATTCGCGCTTACGCCCCGTGCGACGGCCGCTTTCATCGGCTCGATTCCGCCGGTCAGCGCTACGTCCCGGCTCGCCACCACCAGTGCGTACACGGCTTGTGCCAGAACCCTTACGGTCTTCCTTTCGAACGGTTCCTCTGCGATCTCTTCGCCGAACAAGTCTTTATCCACCAGTTTGGGGCTTACTGGCGAAATAATCTTCAGGACGTAACTGCCGCCCTCTGGAACGCCAAAACGAGCATGTTCAAGAAACTGCATCGCCTGTTCGGGCTTCCGCTTGGCAAACAACGGGCGCTTTTCCACCGCCGCACAGGCCGCCGCAAGCATCAGATTGCGAGCTTGTTCGTAAACGAGGCGACCGCGCTCGACGGAAATTTCGCCGGAGTGTTGTGCTCCTGGCAGTCGCGACCGGATCACATCGGCACTTGCCATAACCACGTCATCGATAATCTCCAACTGCGATCGCCCCTCAGCATCTTCAAGCGTCTGTAAGACCTCAGCCATGCGATACGGCAGGTCGCGCACTGTGGAATCGAGCGGCAGCAAAAGCTCGAAAGTTTGGTCATTCTTTACTTTCAACCAGAATGCGCCGCGCTCCAGTATCTGCGCCTGCTCCCATCCGTTGGAGCGAAGGTAGGCGACCATGTCCAGAGGACGAATCGCGCTCAGCGTTTCTATGTCGCGAATCGTAGTTTTCATGGTTTCTGTCCCTGACCGATACGTTGCATGATTCCGCTCAAATGTACGACAGTGAATTGATTCGATCTTGGAAGATGAACTGTTCGTGTCGCCACATTTTGGAACGGCGGTTCTCCAGAAAGAGAGAGCCAGTATCCGCATTTGCGAATGGCAAGTTCCTTCTCTGAATGATTCACCCAGTCGCTTAATCCGTCCGGCACCACTACAACGATAAGAACTCTTGGAACAAGCAGATTGGTTGCTCGCAGATCGTCGTAGTTTTTTTTCTTGAGTGGGTACGCCACGTGTGTTGCCGTCACTACAGCTGCATCCGTGCACTTGACCTGCGCTTCCAGGCGCGGCGAACGCACGACTCCACCGCCATCCCTCTGTTGGAAAAGCAGGTCGACACTGTCATCATCGACTGCCGGTTCGGAAACCGCAATCCGCGCCACCGCGGCTACCGCACGGACATAAGCGAAACTGAACTGTTCCTTTTGATCGTCGATGGTCATGCTTTCAGCAGATTGGACGAAACAGATGGAACGCTCAACTTCCCCCTTTAGCAGGCTACCCGCCACACACTCAGTCACGATTGCAAAACCTCCTCAGCCCGCTCAAGAGCCTTGTTGAGAGCGTGTATTGACTGATGGCCCTGCGATCGCCTGTGTTGTTTGATTGCTCGTCAATAGCGGATTTCCGCTGCGCCAATGTCTTACGAACTCCATCGCGCGCAATCCCGCCCTCAATGGAGATGTACTTTAAAGCGGCGGGAGGCAGTTCGACGCCCGCGATGTCCTTCAGGACCTGCGCCACTCCATCAGCGTGTTCCAATGAACACGCTCCGTCAAGCCTGGAAGGCTTTCACCAATACCTGTCTCACAAACTCCCCAACTTCCGGTTCGTTGCCTTGCCCTCGGCCCGGCAACGTTCAGCGTCTGGATCTCGCGATCATAGATCGGCAACCTCCTACCTCAATCCGGTGTTTCAGTCCGAACTTAGATTTTCTGAATAAAGGTGGCTACGGCGTCTCTGTAGCGATCTAGAGGTTCGGGATTTACCTGCGGATTTTCCTCGTAAACTTCGTATTTCCCTGGTTTCAGCCCAAACAGCGGAATGCCATTGTGAGAACAGACGATTGCGACGGAGTGGCTGTCCGGGATATCGTCAAAGATCGCAGTGCCGGAAACGAACGAGTGCGGAGACTTCGCTTGTAGCTCGCGTGTCTTTGCTTTAATTGCTTCGAACATCGCGCTAAACGCTTTACTCGCTTTCTTATCGTATTGCGTCGAGCGATTCATAACGATGGAATGTACGAGCGGCAGCGACATCTGGAATTGGTCTGCGCGCGACTTCAGCTGAACCGTTGGATAGCTAGCGTTTCCAATACCGTACAAAAGAATTCCAAGATTTCCGATAGCTCTGACTGAAGATCCATCACTAGAGCACGGGACGATTAAACGCTCAGACGCCATCATGGCTAACTCAGTGTAAGCGGAGAAGCTAGGATTGCAGTCAATAAAGAATCTGCTCTTTTGCTGACCCAGCCGCACCGCGCATGCGTCCAACAGATCCTTTAGCCAAAGGTGCACATTTTTCCAGGCATTAGATGGGAGCGTTTGCCCACTTATCTGATTGATCACTTGAGCCTGGATTTCCAACGCTGGATCGCCAGCTATAAGGGTGCGATCGCCTCCAGACGTCGACGTTCTCGAAGGCGCGAAAGATCTAGAATCCGGCGACTGCCGGACTTTAGACTAGACTCCCAAACGACCAACGCCGGACCCGACGGGAGATCATTACAGGTGCATTCGTATGGTATGTCCTCGCCGATATAATGCGCCCATTCGGATGGAGATAAATTGCGCGCTACTCTCAGACCTGCTGCATCCGCCAAAAAAGCGGTCTCTGTAATGCACGTCCGGACGGTTCGGTCGGCCCCAATTGACAATAATGTACCCTGTTTTTCGAAGCCCAAAAAAAGGATTGGGCTACTGTGGGCATCGAGAAAGAGCGGCCGCGATGCTTGTGATGTCAATCGAAAAATGGCAATTCTTCCGCAGGAAGTACCCGCGGCCAAAATATCGCCATGCCGGCTGAAAGCGGTACTGGTTACATCGCCTTTCGGCCCATTTAGAATGATTGGATCGGCATGAGGGCGCATGAGATCATGCAATACGATTGCACCGTCTACCAGTTTCTCCGCATATGGTCCTTCGTATAGGCCACGTCGATGAAAAACACCTCGCCTATCGGCCAGACCTAGCGCAACAAGACGCGATTCACGGTTGAAAGCAATTGACGTGCAAATGGGGCCGAAATGCGGCAGTAAAACGGGATCCGAATCCGGCTTTCGTAAATCCCATAGATAAACCGAACCGCCAATCCCGGCTCCGGTGTCTCCAAAGTAGCTTGTAGACGCCTGCGCCGCAACGAAGCTGCAAGCTTTGTCAAAGGCTGCCCACATGAGGACAACCGACTTTGACTGCCGGAGGGTCGTTCTAGTAAGATGCTGCGCATTGAAGATTTCGATTCCTGCGTTCGTCTCAAAAGCGACAAGTACGTCCCCGGAGCATGAGTGTCCCACAGCAAGAGGCGAGCTTACAAGTTTACTGATCTCCGGTCGTTCCTGAGGCTTTCGGCTGTTGTGTGTCTCGACTGTCCACTCTCTCTCGCCACGTTTGCAGAGTCGGGAAGTCCTTCCGCCTTGCCCAAATACCTTTCGTTGTGAGTGTAGAATTCTAAGCTTTCGCTCTGCTGTAACCCAGTGTTCCAGGCTACTGGGTCGGGGCTTACCAGGATTCGCATAATCAGCATATCCGTAAACCCTCGATTCTAGGTAAGCCTCCCGCTCGATCTCAGTTTTCTCAGTTTCCTGGGTGAGACCGCCGGTGAGAGCAATCTTCGATACATTTTGGTCGTTGAAACAATAACGGACCAGTTGGCCACCTGTCAGCCATACAGCAATTTCATCCACATCAGGATGCACCGCGAATGTGTCTAATTCCTCTGGGAGGACAAGAGCAATTTGCTGGGTCGAATCCCGCATGTTACGCCAGACCCACACCACACCATTGTCGCCGTTACGCGCGACGGTTCTACCGTCATGATCCGCAGCAATATCTGTCGCCGAGCCCTGAAGTTCGGGCTTGTCGAATGTTAGTGGCTCAGGAGGCCAAGATGAGAGATCCCAAGCGTTTGAGGCTGCGGTAAACACCTTTTGGCTATCACCGCTGAATGCAACCGGAACCTCAGAGCCTGCTCCTAAGTGGTGTTGCCAAGGCGACGGGGAATCAAGCTTGAAGATGTAGGCATCGCTCTTGCCGATACTTCCTTGGTTATAATAAACATATCTGCAATCCGGACTTGCCACAACACGATTCGGCCTAGGAACCGGCCGTCAGCACTGAGACGAAGCGCTACCGGACGCTCCCCAGGGGGGCCACGAAGGGCCACGAGTACAGTTTCCCGTTCCAGTACAGCCCGGAAAGCGGCATCCGTCTGATCAGAGACTTCGGCTCCGCCAAATAGATAAGCTTGGCGCGCAAGCAGCAATGATCGCTCCCGGGTCTCGATACCTTGCTTTACATATGAGGCGAGCGCGAGCGCGATGCCGCGCAGTCTCAGCTCTCTCTCTCGTTCCGCACGCTTATGCTCCGCCTCAGCCCGCCGCCGCTCGGTTTCAGCAAGGTTTCGCGTTGCCTCGAGTTCGCGTTGGCGCTGCTGTTCTTTCTCCTGCTCCCGCTTGTCCCGAAGCTCCGCGCTCAGGACCAGAAACCTATTTTCATCCTCGCTCAAGCCCTGCACAACGGTCTCAACCAAAAGTCCATGCCCCGAGCCTGAACCATGGGCCCGGACACTCGGTGCACAGGTCCCCGGAGAGGTCGGAGCGCTTTGGCACATCGTCTCTGTCAATCAGCATTGCGCTGTAATAATCCAGCGATCCAACACCGGTAACCACCACTTATTTTCGCTCAGCCGGATCACTAACTGACCGACCGGCCGCCAAAAAGACATTTATGCCGGACGGCCGCTTTTTAAAGCTCGCTTCTGTGACGCCGCCCCAGTCGTAAACTTTCTTCCCGTTAAAATTCGTTCAGCGCTGCGGATCTGCGGAAGCGTCCGCCGAGGCTTGAAATGCAGAGCAGAGGACTGAAAATCTCCGTTCGATGGTTCGATTCCGCCTCTAACTGAGGCTGTCTTATAGTTCCGATCAACTCTTCTAATGGAAAATCTTGCCTCACATCTGATGCATTAAGACCAGAATCATTTCTCGCCGAGACTCCAGCCCCTTCCGTTGGTTGCAGAATGAGGGAGTTGCTGCGCAGCGCGGTGCTTCCCATTTCACTGTTATTTTCGTGTTGGAGACCTCTCGATCTTCGTATGCGTCTAACGAACTACACGGCTGCCGTGTCTCTGAATCGGTTTTGGTCATTTGGGGTCGGGTCGACCTAGGACCGGGAGCAACTCCGGAGCCACCAACACTTCGATGCTGCGAGCGACCCCGGTCGTCGAATCAGTCCCGTTCGTTCGAGAGTCAGCACCATTTGGTGGACGGAAGGCGGGCTGACGCCGAAGTGCCGCTGCAGGTCAGCTTCGGCGGGAGGCCGTCCGAGCACTTGAGTGTAAGCATAGATGAAAGCCAAATACTGTCCCTGCTTTGGGGTAAACTTTGGCGCAGTAGGCGGAGATGACAGCGCGGAGGATTTTAATGACGGGTCTCGGACCACAAAGTACCGATGAGGGTAGACTACCGCTTGGGATCTCGATGCGTCGGGACTCAATTTAGCAGTCGTTGTCAGAAACCCGGTTCATTTGGCGATCGTTCCCTCGCGAATCTTGTTGGACTCTTTGGGGGCGCGGTCAGCCGTTAAATCAAGTAACTCGCGTGCGACGAATAATCTGTTGCGACTCTGCCCGGTGGCTTCTTGCAGTAAGCCCTGTTTAAGCCAAAACTGCACACCGGTATTCGCTGTTGGAAAGCTGTGACCCGTACGCTTTGTGAACCGCGTAATCGAGAAGACAGGATTCCCAAACAATTCGTCTAAGATTGCCGCCGCGGTGACTGGTGCTCTTTTGGCCTCCTTAAGACGGTTTCTGTATTGTTCGTATAGATTGACGATGCCCTCAGTATCTTGCAGAGCTGACCGAGCCTGCTGTTTCACACCTGTTAAAAAGTACTCGATCCAACCACGCCAGTCGCCTTTTTGACTCACGGCCAAGAGCCTGTCGTAATAAGCATCACGTTCCTGATCAAAAAATCCGGACAGGTAAAGAAGTGGCTGAGACAAAAACTTCTGAGAGCACAGAAATAGCGTAATTAACAGGCGCCCGATGCGGCCATTGCCGTCGATAAAAGGATGAATGGCTTCGAGCTGGTAATGAAGAATGGCGCATTTAACCAAGAGCGGTTCCGAGGACTCCGCATGCAGGTATTTCTCCCAATCACTCAATGCTTCGAGCATCTCTTCGGGGGGAGGAGGGACAAACGTTGCATTGCTAAGCGAAGCGCCCGGGCGTCCAATCCAGTTCTGAGAGCGACGAAATTCCCCGGGGGCTTTGTTGCTTTCACCTCCCCTTACGTCAGCCAGGAGAATGCCATGCATTTCGCAAAGCAGCCGCTTACTGATAGGTAACTCATTGATTCGCTTGAGGCCATGCTCCATCGCATGGACATAGTTGGCGACTTCTTGAACATCCGGCCGGGGAGGACTCCCTGCCTGCTCGACCTCAAAGAAAACCAACTCTTCCATATCAGCGATCGTGTTCTCGATCCGCGAGCTCAGGATCGCTTCACGCCGAATATACGGTCTTATAAGCAGATGTGGATTGTGCAAAAGGCGACCGGCTCCGGACAACTCCGCAATCGCACTCGCCGCCTCTGAAAGTAGGCCTGCAAGACCCCAATCAACCTCAAGATTCGGCGGCAACGGTCGCGGTAGAAAAACCCAGTATCCGGTGGGCGTTTTTTGACATCTACCGGCGGCTTCGGAACTGAAATCTTCTGGTTTCAAAGGTTACTCAATGTGCCTTTAATAGCCTCTTTTCTTATTAAAGCCAAACGCTTTTCGATTTAATAAGCTTCCAGGCTATTAAAGCTTGGTCTTCTTGGACTGAACAAGCTGTTGCATCAGTTCCTGCCTAACGGTGAAGACTCCCCACTGAGTCATAAAAATGTCCATAACAGCGCCCATGACAATCATTGTCGCAGAATCCTTTTTACAGAGGGAATCAGATCCTCCTCGAGGGAGCTGAATCTTATCACGGGTTCGATTCTCGTCCCCGCCTTAACTTGCTTAGCATAAGATACTTGCGAACAATGAGGCCGGCCAGCTACCCAAAGTGAGACGACTTTGTGAGACCACGAATGTAAGGTTCTAATCTACGCGCACTTACGCTCATGCTCAAACTCCAAGCGATACTTCACGACAGTTCGGTCGCCATGGAGTTCATGACCGATGACGCGTCGGAGGCCGAGGAAATGCGAGCTGACGTCGTAACCTCGGGTAAACGATTGTGTCTAGCCCGAGCGGTGAGCCGATGGTCACTAATAGCGGTATTGGATCGCGCACGAGGTGGACCGCTTCATACGCGACAACCGACCCGAGCGAATGCCCGATGATCACCTTGGTGTCCGGGCCAGCAAGGTCCAGGACCGTCTTTAGCGCCTCATGTCGAATGTTCTTAGCGAAAGCCCACCCATAATGGTTGCCATTACAACGGGGCATGCCTCAATTTGAGGTTTCCTGCTTTCTAAAGCAGACTTTTCTCGCACTGCGAAATCAAGTCCCTTGCCTATCAGCCGCGTACCGGTTCTCGGAAGGTACTGGTAACACGCCCGGCGTGATCCGCCCATTTCCGCCAATGGTCCATTCACCCGAAAACACGCAGCGATTCGGCGGTGTTTTAAAGCAGATCCGGCCTTCCCAACACGCGCAGCTCTTGGCAAGAATGAGCACCCATGCTCAAATTTTCGACCAGTCTTGCGCTTCGGCTTTTTTTGCCATTCACTAAGAACGCCTACGGCGCAAAACGGCTCACTACGGAGTCAAATTGGCGAAAAATGGACTCTGACGAATTTCCTATGTTAAATTTCATGCTAACTACAGAAATCCAGCAGGATACAAAAACTGGTTCTGTGACGTTAAATCCACGCTGGCTCGGGACATCCAGCGCAGTAAAGTACTCCGGTCAGCGGGATAAAAAGAAAGTAAAGTCGGTGGCAGTAATGTTGCTAAAGCAGCATAGGCCGAATCAGAGCTGAAAGAGCTCACACATTTGCGTTGAACAGCTCGAAAATCGCGATATCCTGAGTTCAAGGAGGACGCAATGTTCCTGTTTATTGCAAAATCCTGCCTAGGTGTACTTGCTTGGTTGCTTGCTTACTTGTTTGTAAGCATGATTATAAACGGAATATCGAGCCGAAAATCGACTCGGCCGAGATGGAATGCAAGGAGGCCTCGGCATGTGGCGAATCCGCTATGGGCGCTCGAGGAGTTACGCGACCTTCGTGATCCTCTATTTGTTGCCGATCCAGAATTCACCCCCTTCAAGATTGAAGCTCTCGGGAGTGAATCCGAGACCGCCGACGTGTCGTCAGTCGATGCCCGACAATTTCGGTCGCCAGTAGAGTCGCCGTTCTACCGCTTTGAGAGAGAATTTCCGATTCCGGAGCTAGTTGCAGGGCTACCCTGGCGGTATCTCCAACACACTAGCCCCGCTACTGCACCGGAAAATGAGTTCATCCCTTTGCACCTATCCTGCCTCAGGAGAAAACCTGAGGTGCAAATCGATTCCTAATCAGACCGAAGACTAATCGCTTGCCAATTTTCGGCACTTGATTCGTTAGTATTGATAAATGTTCGAAAGCAGATAGAAGCCGGGTTTCGTCTCGTATTGCTTGCCGATCTCGGCGAACTCGTCGGTGCGCGCATCGTAGAGCGCATAAACCCAGAACCGGTCACCGAAATCCGGGACCTGAAAGACGATAGGCTCCTCATGCCGTCGAAGAGTTTACCTGCTATATCCACGAAGCGTTGCTCAGGCGGATGATCGGCGGTTCCCAGGGAGTATAGGCGCAACTTCTTTGCCAACGCGATTGCGTTATTGATGTCGGTTTCGGACGAACTTTTCGGGATGGCACGGTTCACCCGCTGGCCCTCGCAAAGCCCCCATTTGAATCGAGGGCGAGCGAAACCGCTAATCTTGGATGAAATATGGCTGATAATGAGCAACCGCCTACGGAAACAGAAACTACAGTCGAGATGACTTCCCGGCCTCAGGTGGATGCTCTGCCGGATTACTCACCAGCTAATGTCGCCGGCACACTCGTAGCGTCATCACAAATGGCGATTTGTCATATTCCCGCTTGCACATCACAATTCTTTGAGCATTTCGCCAATAAGCCATCTGGCCCGCAGGAATCGCGCTTTTGGGACCCCCTCGAGAAGCCGAATACCTCCGGTTCTGACCATTTGGGGAAATCGCGCGCTGGACAGAGCAAAACCAGCAGGCCCGTGCCCAAAGTGTTACCGATGGGCGCGACCCTTTTGATAGGTGGGGATGGTTTGACCCTTAGCGCCATATCTCGGCATTGTCCCCCCGGGACCTACATACCGAACTAGCGACGCTGCCTTGGCAACGACTTGTGCGGATAAGATGCAACCCATGCCTGCTAGTCTGCTTCCGTCGCCCTATAAAACACTCAAACCTACGTGGAATGCCATCTTCCGCATCCCGTGCGAATGTCTGTGTTCGACGCACCCGCTATTGCGCAGGGCGTGCGTTCGTTGTACCTAATATCAGGGGAGTTAACAAAAAGCACTTCTGTCCAAGACGGATTCTTCGAAAATAGAAGAATGGAAACGCGCTAGTATGGAGCCAGTCGTTAATGTTTCCACCTCGGCACGAGCGTGTCGGCGTACGGGAGCATACGCAGCCTGCTCGACGAAGCCTTGGCGAAGTCTGGTCCCGCGTGTAGGCTCGACCAGTTGAGCTCTGCTCGAGCATCGGTGGCACGTCGGCGGAATGAAGCTGGCCCGCTCGAGCTAGCAAAGCCTCTACTTCGGAAGCCTTACGCGCGAGACCCGACTTTGTCGAGGCAGGCGCGTATGCTCCTTTACTATGTCGCGGCATGAGTTGGGCGTCCGCAGGCCACACCCCTTGTCCGCAGATAGAACCTCATCTCCAAAAGCCATTCCAGAGCGCTGCCAAGGCGCTTAAATAGCAGATCACCTGCTCAACCAACGGTTATTTTGGA
>JAFAIO010000093.1 GCA_019236675.1 Verrucomicrobiota bacterium | reverse complement strand
GAGCCGGTGGGGGCTTGCAGAATTAGCCGAGGTGTTTTGGTCAAGGCGTCAACGATCCGCCGCTCGAGCTCAAAGATAGGTAACGCAGTGTCCATGTGGCTACCAGTTCAGTAAACAGTGATCAGTAATCAGTAAATCAGTAATCAACGGTTTTGTCCTTACATGGCCGTGAGGGTCGTCAGACGGGGCGCTCCCGATAGCGTGAAACGGTAACGGATAGAACTGGCAGCCGTCCGAACGAAAGCCACGTCGAGTAAGCCTTGAACTCTTTATACTTCTCGAACTTCTTTCATCTGTGCTGATCGCATTTCACAAGCCTTTCGGAGTCATCTCACAGTTCACCCCGGATGGTTCGAACCATCGGACCTTGGCCGGGTTCGATTTTCCTCCGGCGGTTTATCCTATCGGCAGATTAGACGCGGACTCGGAGGGGCTCTTGTTGCTGAGCGATGAGGCTCGATGGAATGCGCGCATCTTGAATCCTGAGCGCGGGCATGAGCGTGAATATCGGGTGCAAGTTGAAGGATTACCCGGCAAAGAGGAACTTCGACGGTTACAGCGCGGGATTTTGATCCAGGGACGAATGACCTTGCCTTGCCGGGCTAATCGACTTGACCCCGAGCCGTCGGTGTGGCCTAGGGATCCGCCCATTCGGCCTCGGAAGACCGTGCCGGATTGCTGGCTGAGCGTGGTGTTGAGGGAGGGTAAGAATCGGCAACTCCGCCGTATGACCGCCGCCATTGGTTTTCCGACCTTGCGGTTAATTCGAATTCGGATCGGACGCGTACGGCTGGCAGATTTGCGTCCGGGAGCTTGGCGCAGGGTGGAGGAAAGGGAGGTGTTTGGTGAAAGGTGAGAAGTGAGAAGTGAGAAGTCGGCGCCTCTCACCTCTCACCTTCGGGACCTAGTTGAGGGGGAAGGAAGCCGTTCGGCTTGCCCGACGTAGCCTCGCGGAGTTTAAACGACGAGGCGAAGTCGGGCGTTCCCGCGCAATCCCGGCGTTCCCCAGGCCAGACTCACGGATTCAGACTGATCAGGTTGGGCGATGGAGGAGCAAGGTCCGAGGCTCCCAGCGCGCGCTCTGCTCTGGATAAGCACCCAGCGCAATCGTCGCAGACTGTTTCATTTAAGTCATTGTCGCCCCAGCACAACACAGCCATCTCCCCACAGATCGGGCAGTAATCGGCATACTCGGAAATAATTGCGTTAAGCGACATAACTACCTTTATGCATGTTATAAATTTAGCGTCCTGTCTCCGAACAGCGGATCCGACGGTCCCCGAGTCTGGTCAGGCTTTCGACAACACCTGGTTAGATACTAATCGTCATTCAAATCGTGCGCCGGAGGCGGGTGCACGAATTTCACGGGTACTGGCCGAGTTAACAAGTCGACATAGAATGCGTAGAAAGCGGGAGTGTTGATGGCAAAAATAACGTTTGATTCCTGCAGCAGACCGATAGCCGGAAAAGGATCAGATGTGTAAGGAATGGACTTACCATAATTCGGGTCGAAAGTCGTGTTGATATCAACCCATACGCCTTTTGTAACAGTCGCGAGCTCCGGATGAACAAAAAACGCAAAGGCGTTAGTGTCGTAAATCTAGGGAACGTAGGGCGGGTTGGGTCCAAAAAATACCGCATAAGCCTGTTTATAAAGTTTAGTGATGATAGTTTGCGGCTGGTGATATGCAATCTGATCGAATACTTTTCTGGTAAGCGGGATGTTATTGGTGCAATCCAGCGGAATAATGGAATGAGGGATAGCTGCGCGCAGGACCACCTGAGTGGCCTCAGGATCAAACCACTAGTTGAATTCCGCATTATCATTGTACGCATTGCCCGGTACATATATCTGCCCTGCCATCGTTATTATCTGCTTAATTAGAGGAACGATGGTCGGATCCTTTCGAATCGCCATGGCCAGGTTGGTCGGCGGCGCAATCTCTAGAATTGTTACTTCGTGAGGAAATCGATGGATGGTCTCGATAATAAAGTCTACCGCATCTGTCTTTGAAGGCTTTGTGTGGGTGTTTCCTTTTTATACCGATATTTAGTTTTTTGTCGTTTTTGTTGTTTGAAGAAGCCCGGGAGACATCTTCCGGCTCGTTCGGATCAAAAGATCCCGCGAATCGAATTTTGTATCCACATCCCGAAAGGCAGAATTCTTACCGGCCCAAATGAAATAGAAATAGATGGGCGGCCGAGGCAGTTCGGTGTACATCTTTTGAACCAAAGTTGTTTGCGAGCTCTGTAATCGAGCGTTTAGGGCGCAAGACGCATGAGGGGGCGCCCCAGGTAGGGAAGCAGCTTATAAGGTCTCCGCTTGAGCAGCAGGGTTTCGTGCGCCTGCTGCAGCAGCCGTTTAGCGCGCGATCGCATCGCTGTCCCTAGATGACGAGCCCCGCGAATTCGTAGAGCAAACGGATCTTTAGTTCTATTTACTGATATTAAAAAAGGCGATAACGCTGTGCCAAGCTAATTCCGAACGAACGCAGGCGCTATGATAGTTGGTGGCGCTGGGGGTTCGGGGAAAAGATAGCAACAAATAGCAACAGAAAGAGGTAATAACTATGGCAGCATTTAATGGCGTACAAATCGGTTTCGTGGCCCCTCGAGGAACCGGTAAGATAAGAATTTCGGGGCAAAATCAGAACGGAGCAGTGGCCGAATGGAACGGCGTTGCTGATCCTAACTCCGACGGAGCAACCGTCTCAACCGTGACCAGCAACTGGTGGTGGAAAGGTACCGTCCAAATCTGGTACAACGACGGATCTGGAAAGACTCATTTCTTTACTGCAAATGTGCCGAGCGTCGACCTGCAGGACGACACCTACACCGTGTTCGCGCCCGGAGATGTCTGATGCCAGGGATAGTCTGATCGATTGGCAGGAGTAATTCCAGCCATCGGTACAGGAAAATTGGGTGATAAACGCCCTTAGCCGCTGATCGAACGCGAGTGACTTCAAAAAAGGGATAAGCGCTCGGCCTGTGGCGATCTACTTCCAGAAAACGTTTGTCACCCAAGGACGAGTCGGTGGCTAGCCGACACTGAAGCGTTTTCTCATTCGCACCGGGCCTATGGAACGGTAACCTAGTTGATGATAGAATAGCTTGGCGCCGGAGTTGTGAGTAACGACCTTGAGATTAACCTGCTGACAACCTCGACTCACTAATAATCGTTCGGCTTCTCTAACCAGTGCCGCGCCGATTCCTCTGCGTCGATAGTTTGGGGCGACCGCCACATAGTTTATCCCGGCCGTTACTCCTTGGAACCCGGCTAGTACAGTGCCGATGACTTGACCATCACGGGTCATTACGAGAAACAGCTCCGGCTGATCACTCCGCTTTAGCTGGATATCAAACTCAGGATTGCTGTCAGGGCCAAGGAGACCGCACTCGAGCCAGAGCGCAATCACTCGAGCCATGTCTGCTGGTTCGAATTGCCGGATCTGCATGGCCTGAAGACGAGTTAAGATGGCAAAGATTTACCTTCTGGCGGCGGGCGAACTCAGCACTTCAAGCGCCCGCAAGCTGGCAGACGTTCGGGTTTCGACCCGGAGGTTTTCAAAGATTTCGACGACATGTTTTTTTACAGTTGATTCGCTATTGCCGAGAATCGTTGCGATCTCGGGATTTGTTTTGCCCTGGGCCAGCCACAATAGGGTTTCTGCTACACGCGGGGTTAAGCCGAGCACGGTCTCCAGCGGTCTGGCGGAATCAAAGTTGGGCCTAAACTCCGGTACGGCCAGCTGGGTGGCGCGCTGGAGACGCGAGCGGATAGCAGCAAGCAGCTCAGGTTTCGCGACCGGCTTTGTCAAGTAGTCATCGGCCCCAAGATTCATGCCGGCACGGATGTCCGGCTTCTCACCTTTCGCAGTCAGGAAGATGAACGGGATATTTACTGTCAGCGGGTTGGCCCTGAGAGCCGCAATCACGCTATATCCATCCAGTTCCGGCATCATCACGTCGCAGAGAATAAGGTCGGGCTTTTTTATCTTCGCCAACTCGACGCCGACTCGACCGTCTTCGGCGGGCAACGGCTGAAACTTCTCCAGCCTAAGAATGGTGGTCAGGTTGCGACGCATCTCAGGTTCGTCTTCAATCACCAGAATCATTGTCATATCGGCAGCCTCACGGTTACTGCTGTGCCTTTACCTATTTTACTCTTCACCTCGATGGTGCCGCTGTGCAGATCGACGCAGCGCTTCACAATCACCAGACCCAGGCCTGTGCCGGGACGGTCAGCGACGTTTTGCCCGCGATGAAAGGCGTTGAAAAGCCATTCGAGATCAGTTTCTGGAATGCCAATGCCTTGGTCCCGAATGACGCAAATGATTTCTCTATCGCCACAACTGAGTTCGAGCCGCACCGGCCGTCCAGGATCTGAATACTTGATCGCATTGGTCAGCAAATTGGTGCAGATGTGCCGCAGCAACCGCTCGTCGACGTGGACCTCGATGGGCAGTTCGCCGAGCGACAGTTCGATTGGGCATCGCCGGTTAGTTGCTGACAGGACTTCGTCGGCCAGCCTTCTCGCGAATGTCGGCAGCATAAGCGGCGCCGGCTTGAATTCCAGCTTGCCGGCGTCAAGGCTTCCCAAGAGCAGCGCTTCCTCCATGAGCCCGGCCATGCGTTGGGTATTGTTACGGATGGACAACAGATGCTCTTTGCGCTCTGCCGGGTTCAATTGCTCGAAGTAGTCTTCTAAAATTTCCGCGGACGATTGGATGATACCCAAGGGCGTGCGGAACTCGTGCGATACCATCGACACGAAATTGCTCCGCAGCCGCCCTAATTCCTTTTCCCTGTCCAGGGCTCGAACTAATTCGGCCTCAGCGCGCTTACGCTCTGTGACATCGTGACAGACCACTTCAAAAAGCTGGCGGCTGCTTTCGTGTTCAATCAATGGCTACGCCTTTCTA
>JAFAIO010000517.1 GCA_019236675.1 Verrucomicrobiota bacterium | reverse complement strand
CCCTCCAAATCTTAATGAAGGGAGCGAGGCAGTAAGGCGCATTCTTCGAGACGGAACCCGTGCAGCCGACGTCATTACCAGGATCAGATCGCTCCTAAGTAAGACCGAAGCGGAGCTGGCGCCCATGGACATCAACGACGTCATCCGCGAAGTGATTGCGCTGGTCCAGCCTGAGGTCCGAAAAAACGGGGTCAAGCTCCGGATCGACTTAGATCCGGCTTTGCAGCCGGTTCCGGGCGATCGCGTGCTACTTCAGCAGGTTGTCCTCAATCTGCTGATCAACGCCATCGAAGCCATGGTCGCAATTGATCGTGACGATCGGAACTTACAGATGATCTCTCGCCGGCTGGAACCGGCGACGGTGCTGGTTGCCGTGCGCGACTCTGGACCTGGCCTTGGAAAACTTTCTTTCGAGAATATATCGAAGGCGTTTTTTACGACTAAGCCGAACGGGATGGGAATGGGCCTATCGATCAGCAGCTCGATTGTCAAAAATCATGGCGGCCGCTTGTGGGCTGAACCAAACCCCGACCGTGGCGCAACCTTTCAATTTACCCTCCCCCTAAATGCCGGGGGCCTGAGCCACGATGCGGATTAGAAGTTGGATTTCTGTTTGGAGGATTTGGTAAGCTTTTCGAGCTAACTCGGGCGGGACCGCGTTCGGCTGTCATTCGACTATAGTCTAGCTAGGGTTAGGTTCATTTTCTGGCCGAGACAATGGCTGATGCGCCGAAGGCGAGATATTCTATGTTAATATCGGAAAACTTATTTACCTTTAAGGCATCGACCAATTCATCTATCCAGACGGTTTCTTTCAGACAAGCGGGGAGTTCATCTAATGCAATTCTCCACTCCGGATATTTCCAAGTTCCGTAGGCCTGCAGAAACTTGAAGTGAATATGCCAAAAAAGCGCATACAGTGCTCTGGTTGGATAAGTTAGTTCGTGCATTATGAGCATTCCTCCTTCCCGAAGCATCTCATGTGCATTATTTACTAAAAGCGTTAGATCAGCATATTTGGCAAGGTAGCAAGACGTTACGCAATCAAAGTCGCCTTCCAACACAACATCTTCCACTTTGCCATGGATAAATTCGACAGTAGTCAGCTCGAGGGCTCGGGCCTTCTCTTTTGCGATTCCGAGGTACTCGTCTTGTAAGTCGACGCCCAAGATCCGGCAATGAGGAAATCGCTGAGCTATTCTGAAGGTTAACAAGCCGGTTCCGCATGCCTGATCGAGAATCCGAGTTGGATTGTGAGGTATTTGACTAACAATTTTACGCTTCCACCAACCGTCGAGACCTAATGAGGAAAAATTCGCTATTTGCTCATAAGTGGCGCTGTTCCCCGAAAAGAAACGTTCCGCTAACGCTGTTCGGGAATGTATCATCATCGATTTCTTCTTCTGAACCCGTCTGGCGCTATAAGTTATTCCCAGCATAACTAGGAATACTTGGCGGCAGAGGAGTTTATTCCCAGAGATCCCAAATGGCGCTCGCCGTCACCTTCTGTGCATCGAGCATCCGATTTCCGTCGCACAAAAAGAGTTTATCGGAGTGGGAATAAAAGTCGCGAAAGCGCGGTCAGATATAGCGCCGTAGCTCTGCTCGCAAAATAAAACTACGAGGCCGAGCTACGGCCATTTATAAGCAAGTCAGGATATATAAACGACTTAGGAAATCTGCATGAACTCGAAGTTCTACAAGTACTCCCTGTGTTTCTGCGCCCTGCTTTCCGTCACGGTTTCTGCTTTCGGACAGGCGGGTCAGCTCGATGCAACTTTCGGTAAAGGCGGCATTGCTACGCAGCAAGCTGTAACAACTACCGAGAACTTCTTCTCCGTCGGCGGTGTCGCCATCCAAAGCGATGGCAAGATAGTCATTGCCGGTGGAGTTCCTGAAAACAATGGGCCAGCTCTGCTGCGGTTTCTCTCGAATGGCGCTTTAGATAAGACGTTCGGAGTGAATGGGATTGCTATTCTTCCAAACAGCACCGTACCGTTCAGTTCGGTCGCAATTCAGTCGGATGGAAAAATCCTGGCTGGGGGCATCGGCAGCGATGGCGTCGATGGGGAGATCGATCGTTTCACTACCACCGGGAATCTCGACACGTCCTTTGGCGCATCAGGACGCGTCATTTTCAGCATGGCGAGCACCCAAGGACTCGCAGTGCAGCCGGACGGGCGAATTTTAGTTGCCCTAGAAGGGATCCAAGGTTCGGGATTAGCATCGCAGGTTACGCGTTTGCTGAATAATGGCGCCACCGATACCACCTTCGGGACAAACGGCTTCGCTGTCCCGCCAGGAGGTTCGGGCCCGCTGGCTGTGGTCGCTAATGGCGACATCCTCGTCTTCAGCGGTCTGATTTCCAAGCTCACGGATTCCGGAGCCGTGGATACGACGTTCGGGGTCAGTGGACAGTTACTGGTTCCAACCAGCGTCAACGCCCAGCTAAAGGCTCTAACCAGCGTCCACGCCTTGGCGGCTAATGGCGACATCCTCGTGGCTGGGACGCTGGTCAACAATCCAGCCATTTTTTCGTCTGGACTCGCGGCCTTTGCCTACCAGAGCGTCGGTATCGGTGATCCGGCCTTCGGGAAGAACGGTGGGGTGTCAACGCCATTCGCAAGTTTTCCGACGGTAATAGCCGCTGGGGTAGGAGTGGAGTCTACAGGCGACATCGTCGAGCTCGCTACTTTATTCCCCACTGTCTCGACGGTCGGGACTGGAGCGTTCGGCCTGGTGCGATATACACCGCAGGGTCAACTGGATACCAACTTTGGGTCAGGCGGCACTGTAGCGACAGGCTTCGGCAACAACGCGACCCCCTCGGCTTCTTCGATTGCTATCCAGTCGGACAATAAAATCGTCGTGGCTGGCACTGTTTTAACCCCCGGTCTTCACGGTGCATTAAAAACTGCTCTGGTCGTGGCGCGTTATCTGAGCAAATAGAACGAAGGACACAATCAACAGGGACGTTAAAAACCGCGCCCGTTGTGCTTTTTCACAGCGGGCTCGGTTCTCAACCTATTGGTTGCGGGGCGGGGAGTTGAACTCGGCGATCCGGCCGCGTCTTCCACCAACTGACTTAGGAATTTGTCAGTTTCTGTTGGTTTGATGCCGATTGGAACCGTGCTTCCATACAAGCCAAACAAACTTCCCGGAACTATCTATCCGTTAACCCTTCTTTTCCGCAGCGTATCATTCAGTTGTTTCAGTTACACGCTGAGCTTCCGCGCTAGCTCAGCCGCGCTCGTTCCAAGAGTCGCCTATCCTTCTCACTGGGTGGACCCGTTATTGACTCCTCGGTTACAATTTGCAACAAAGTTGGATAACTTCTGCGCACTGGAAAATGAACCAGAAACGAGTGTTCATCATAGTCGCGGCTCTTATCGTTGTCTATCGCCAGCCCGCGTACAGACAGAGCTTTTCCGGTCTCGTTGCTTTTGGCGACAGCCTTGAGCCACCTCGCAAATACTGCTGCGGCATTGTTAGACAATTTTACAGGCTAATAAGCCTGCTATGAACACCTTTCCGCCCACCGCAAACGCCGAGACCTCCGACCATGTGGCCGAGTGCGTCGATCGCGACTGGGTCGCCGAAGCCGTGCGGCGGATCGAAGCCGACTTCAACCGCTCCGCGGATACGCATCTCCTCAAACTCGATTTGCCGCGACTCGCTAGGGCGGGCGTCGATCTTTATCTGAAGGATGAATCCACCCACCCATCGGGCAGTCT
>JAFAIO010000376.1 GCA_019236675.1 Verrucomicrobiota bacterium | reverse complement strand
GTAGACACTGAATAAGGCATCAAGTGCGGCCGCTTCACCGCCTGAGGTCCACCAGGAAAAGACTTCCAACTTGTTTTCATCCGCCGCGGGAGAAGTCTGCGGCGCCTGTAGCAAAAAGAACAGGGAAGCAAGCGCGACCAGAAAGGGATTATTATGCATTTGGGGTGGAAGAGAGCGGAGTGTCACTGGCCGGAAGGGGTTCCTTTTTCATGGCACTGGTCCTGGCTAACAAACGTCGCCGGGCAATCCAGGCGCTGAATTGGTCGAACAGAACCGCAACAATTACCACCATGCCAATGACGATCTGGCTATAGTTCTGGGGAATACTCAGGATGACCAATCCGGCGGAGATCATCTGTAGGATGATGGCGCCAAGTAACGCTCCGAGCGCGGTTCCTTTTCCGCCAATAAGACTTGCACCACCGATTACCGCTGCGGCAATCACGTTTAGCTCGTAGCCTTGTCCATCGCCGGAGGAACCCGCCCCATAATATCCGAGGGCCAAGACGGCAGCGATGCCAGCCGTCAATCCGGTGATAGTGTAAGCCAACAGTTTAACCCAGGCCACCCGGACGCCGCTGAAGCGGCTGGCAATTTCGTTACCTCCGATCGCATAGATCCTGCGGCCGAAAGTCGTTTTCGCCAGCAAGATTCCGCCGGCGATCGCGACAATTAACATCACGATCAAAGGTACTAAGGCCAAGTTCGGTAAAAACTCCCAACGTACGAATTGCCGAAATGCCGCGGGGAATCCACCGATGGACTGGCCACCGGTCTGAACAAAAGCGATCCCGCGATAGATGGCCATTGTGCCCAGCGTAATGATGAACGGATGCACTCTGAATATCGCAATCATCGCGCCGTTAAACAAACCGAGGAGTGCACCGACGCCAATGGTTGCCGCCACGCCGATGACGGTTGCGATCCCGCCTCCAGATGGGCCATATGGCGAAAGCACCAGGGCACCGCACACCGAAGCCAAAGCGTATATCGACCCGATGGAGAGATCGATCCCGCCGGTAATGATTACAAACGTCATTCCTACGGCCATGATGGCGAAGAAACTGGTGTCCTTCGCGATCTGTACAAGCGTTGTGGGATTGAAGAATTTGTTGGCCGTTTCAAAGGCAGGAACTTGCTGACCGGCAGCATTTGTCATCATCGCCCGTTCCCGTTTACCGTCCGGAGCCGTCTCAAACTTCGGCATTTGAACCGAACCACCGAAAACCGCTAGGACTAACCCGAGGACGACAATTACCAGAAGGAGGCCAGCCTCAGGGGACTTTGAAAAATCAAATTTGAATTTACCGGGGATAGACATCGGGAGTCTTTTGTTACTGCTGTTTCTCCCCCTAACTGACCGTGCCGGAACCCGGGTGGAGTATAAGACCACTAACTGCGCCAGTCTACGAGCAAAATCTCACGCGAAAAGGGGACTGGGGAAGGTGAGAAGTGAGATGTGAAAAGTGAAAGGTGAAAGCCTGCCCTGAGCATCTCGACAAGCTCGAAACAGGCAAGCATTGGCTTTCGACAAGCTCAAGCCAAGCGCGCGTCGAAGGGGTGAAAGGTGACAGGTGATTGTTGATTGATCCGAAATTCGGAATGGCCGCAAAAACTTGTCGCGCCATAGGACTTCGGAGAGCTCAGTCGAGTCGCTCGGCGGAGGCGGAAGGCACAAAAGGCACAAAAAAGACTAAGAAAAAATCTCACGCAAGGCAGACTTCGCCCCATCTCCCCCTTCCGACTTCGCCCCGTCTCCCCCTTTAGCTATGTCGGACAAGTTAGCTTCGTCGGCCAAGGACGCAAAGGCGCAAAGGTAAAGAGGGGACGGTGAAAGCCTCCCCTTAGCTTCTCGACGAGCTCGAAACAGGCGCGCGTCGAAGGGGGTGATTCGTGGCGAATACGAAACGCCTGGGGAAGGGGCAGGAACTTAAGACATGCCCTCGGCCTTCACACCTGTGGATTGCCTCGGGCCGAATGCCAGATTCGAAAATATAAATTATCTGATTCTGCTCATCGATCCTGTAAACGATCCGATATGGGCTGCAGATTACTTCGCGAATTAGAGGGTCGCTTAGTTCTGAAACTACGCGCCCCCGTCTGGGGAACTGTGCAATTTCCTCGGCCTCCTTAATTAGCTTGTAACCGAAGCTCTCGGCGGCTTTCGGATTGTCCGTTTTGATATACTGAACAACAGCTTTGAGATCGTCTTGAGCGCGGCCTGTCCAGATTATTCTGAAAGCCATTTGGCCAGCTCTTTTTTGACCTGTTCATGAGGAATCAGAGGCCCGTCAGTAATCTCTTTTAGACCTTCGCGAAGAGCCCGCAAGAACTGAACCCTGTAGGATATCTCCTCCAGTTCTTGTGCACTCAACCTTGGCAGTTCATCGAGTATTTCGTTGATGCTCATCGCTTCGCTGACCAATGTACGTTTGCCTGGGCGATTTGGCCAGAAATCGGTAAGAGAAACCTCAGGAACGACGCAAAGGTAAGCGGGGCGGTGAAGGGGTAAAAGGTGAAAAGTGAAAAGTGACAGGTGATTGGTGAAAGAGCTGCCTTTCCTTGGCGTCTTTGCAGCTTTGCGTGAGATTTGATGCGCGTTTTTTCGTTGCCTGTCGCGCCGTCTTGTCCTCCATAGCTTTAGCGACGGAGGAAGGCCTCGCGGAGGCGGATCCATTTGCGGTTTTCTTTGCGTTCTTTTGCGGCTATTTACCCGATCAATGCCCGGATCTTTGCCCGCACTTCAGCCAATGCTTGAGATGATATTTGGCCTTTTAACCGGGCATTTCTGGCGCGCCAATCGATACTTTTGACTTGGTCAGCTAGAACGACGCTTTGGGGCACTCCATCAATCAGGACTTCGAAGGGATAATTCTTAATCTGAGTCGTGATTGGGCAACAGATCAGCAGACTTGTCTTCCGGTTGTATGCAACGGGAGTGAGAACCAGCGCAGGACGATGACCGGCTTGTTCGTGCCCAGCCTGAGGTGTGAAATTAAGCCAGACGATGTCGCCGGCATCCGGAATATATCGTCGCGGCATTACCAAACCTCTTTACCTTGCGGAGCTCCGAACTCGCTTGGCTCATGCAAATTGGTAGGAGTGATGCCACTGATGAGATCATCGAGATCGAATGCGTTGGTTCGCACGGGTTCGAGGATAATTCTGCCTTTGTCTTCCGACACGTCCACGGCGTCTTCCAGTTGAATATCGGCAGCCTGCATGACTGTCGCGGGAATACGTATGGCCGCGCTGTTGCCCCATTTCTTGATGATCACTCTCATGCGTTATGTATATACGGAGTATATACCGCAGGGAAGCAGGAGCTCAAGAATGGACTCGAGACAAAGGGGGGAGGGGGTGGTGAAAGGTGAAAGGTGATTGGTGAAAGAGCTGCCTCTCCTTGGCGTCTTGGCGGCTTTGCGTGAGATTTGATGGCGTTTATTCGTTGCCTGTCGCGCCGTCTTGTCCGCCGTAGTTTCGGGAACCAGGGACGAAGGAGGAAGGCATTGCGGAGGCGGATCCGTTCGCGGTTTTTTTGCGTTCTCTGCGTTCTTTAGTGGCTATTCAGTTTTTTATTTTGGCGCCGCCGCACTCACTTATTTAGCGCTGCCTATCGTTCTCAGCCACCAACGAAGTCCGACTAACAGGAAACGCCAGTCTTTAAGGAATTCGGGTGGTTTGCCTTCGACCATGTGGCCGAGGAATTGGCAAATCCAGCCGAGGCTGAAGAGTGATAGCGGGATCTTCCAAAATCCTCGAATCAAGGGAGCTAATAGAAACAGCGGAATTGAGACCGCAATCATGGGTATGCCGAACGTGTGGAAGAGCCGGTTGACCGGGTTCTGATGGCTCTTTTCGTACCGATCGACCCATGTATCTATGGGGGTATCGCCTAATATTCTTTGAGAAAGAGACATAGGGCTTCGCGAACAAGAATAGCGCAAAAACTTGTCGCGCCATAGGATTTCGGCGAGCTCAGTCGAGTCGCTTGGCGGAGGCGAAAGGCATAAAAAGCACAAAAAGCGACCGCGAATGCACGCGAATGAACACGAATTGTATCGCACGCAAAGGGGGACGGGGAAGGTGATTGGTGAAAGGTGATTGGGGGAAAACGGAATAGCCCAGAAAGCTTGTCGCGCTGTGGGACGTTCGGTTAGCTCGGTCGAGTCGCTTGGCGGAGGCGGAAGGTGCAAGAAGGACGAAAAAAACCGGAAAGCGACCTAGTGGAAGTGTGAAGTATTTTAGGTCGGAGGATTTCGGGCTGTTTTGTTGTTTTGCGTGGTGCTTTACTTAGGGCGTTCAACGAATCGTAGCATGGCCAAGATCGCGACTGGATCAGGACTGCTGGAGCTGGGAGAGCGTTCGTTTTCGGATCTAACAGGGGTTGAGCGGCTACTACTAACTTCGGTGGGCGATGGCAAAGAAGCGAATTGCACCGGATTTGCCGAACCGGAGCGTGTTATCAGAGGGGAGGTTTTCGCCTGGCTGTGCGCCGATCCGAACGCGGCTAAAGAAGTGAGCTATGCGGGCGTTGCATTGTTGGGAGCACAGATCGAAGGAGTGGTAGACTTGGATTGGGCACGGGTCGGATTTCCGCTTCGATTGTCACAATGCATTTTCAAGGAAGAGCTCCTACTCCGAAACAGCCAGCTTCAGGGTCTGTATTTCATTGATACAACTCTGAAGCGGCTCAATGCGAGCGGCGCCACGATTGATGGAACTCTTTTATTGCGGAAGGCCGGACAGAACGGTTGTCGAGCTGAACAAGGAATTGATCTGACGAGTGCAACGGTCACAGGAAATCTGGAATGCTACGGATCGGAATTCCTGGGAGACGGCGATCAGCTTGCGCTCGCGGCGAACTCTTTGAAGGTCGAAGGTTACGTTTCTTTACGAGGTTTGAAAACGAATGGCGGAGTCAGCTTCACAGGCGCAAGCATCCGCCAATTCCTGGACTTTGATGGCGGTTATTATACGGGAAGCGAGAAGTTCTTGGCGCTCACGGTGAACGCGGCCAGGATCGAAGGCGGTATGTCAATGCGTGGTTGCTTGGTGGTTGGCGGTGCCAGTCTCGCCTGTACCAATATTACCGGATACCTTGAGTGCGACAATGGCGCGTTCGCCGGCAGAGACCAGATACCTGCCCTCGGGGCGCTCTCTTTGAAGGTGGAGGGTTACGTTTCTTTGCAGTCTGTGAAAACGAGAGGCGGAGTTAACTTCACCGGCGCAAACATCCGCCAAGTTCTAACCTGCGATGGCGGTTATTTCACGGGAAGTGAGAAGGTCTTGGCGTTTACGGTGAACTCGGCCAGGATCGAAGGCGGTATGTCAATGCGTGATTGCACGATGGATGGCGGCGTCAATCTAGTCGGTAGCAATATTTTCGGATTCCTTGAGTGCAGTGAAAGCCGGTTTAGAAGCAGTGGTCAGGTAGCTGCGCTCAACGCGAATTCGATTGAAGTCGAGGGTTATGTTTCGCTTCGCAGGCTTAACTCGACTGGGTTGGTTGATCTTACCAGTGCCGTAATACGAGGGTCGCTAGTTTGCGATGGAGCTCAGCTCATTGGCAATGACAACGGTCTGGCTTTGAAAGCCAACGGTCTAAAGGTCCGAGACTACGTCAGTTTAGGAGTTGACTCATATCTTCCGCGAGCGTCTCCCGTTGCATTCAAGGCTGTAGGAGGTGTCAATCTAGTTTGCGCCGAAATCGCCGGGAACCTCGAATGCGTCCGAGGCGAGTTTGTTGGGAACGGTGAGGTGGCGGCTCTTGAGGCCGGAGGGGCTACGATTGGAGGTAGCGTCTACTTCACCTATGGCTTCAAGGGTACCGGAGGAATTAGGTTAGTGGGTGCCACTATCGCTGGGAGCCTGGAGTGCGATGGCGGTTGCTTGATCGGCAGTGACAAGATGCCCGCTCTCAATGCGAACGGAGTTAAAGTCGACGGTGATGTCTTCTTTCGCAGGGAAATGGAGGTAGAGGGAGAAGTGCGTTTTGGAGCTGCAACGGTAGGTCGCAATTTCCAATGGTGGCGAGTCAAATCGCCTGAGAAGGCAGCACTTGACCTTCGATTCACTAAGGTGATGCATCTCCGCAACGACCGGGATAGTTGGCCGCCCCCCGGAAAGCTGAAGCTGAATGGCTTCACTTATGAGCAGATTGACGCGAATGCGTCTCCTGACGCCAAGACGCAGCTAGCCTGGCTAAATCGACAATCTAAAGAGAAGTTCTTGCCTCAGCCGTATGAACAACTAGCGGCTGTGTTGCGAAAGCAGGGATTGGATGAGGATTCCCGCCGGGTGATGGTCGCCAAGAATGAAGATCACGCGAAGCATGTTCGGTGGCCGGCGTGGCTCTGGTACAGCTTTTTCGGCCGGCTGGTTGGCTATGGCTATCGCCCCTTGCGCGCATTCGCCGTTAGTGTTCTTTTGATAGTAATAGGGACTCTAATTTTTGAGGCAGGTTACTATGCCAAGATCGTGACTCCCACGGAAGAAAAAGCGTACGCCGTGTACATAGACAAAGGAGGTAAGGGTGACCACTTTGAACATTATCCGGTGTTCAATCCTTTGGTTTATTCGATTGAGACGTTTGTTCCGCTGCTGAAGCTTGGGGTGAGCGATCGGTGGACACCAAACGCAAATCTCGGCGGAACCATTGCCGTTGGCGGCTTCGCTCTGCCGATGACTTGGGGAGCTCTTCTCCAAGGGTATTTGTACTTCCATATCGTCTTCGGCTGGGTGCTCACAGCGCTGTGGGCAGGAGCAATATCTGGGTTGCTAAAAACGTGACCGCGAAGGGGACGGGGAAGGTGATTGATGGGAAACGGAATAGCCGCAAAAAGGCACAAAAAACGCAAAAAGAGAGCCGAGATTTCACCACAGAGACGCAGAGATTATTTACACAGCAAGGCCGCGATGGACACAAAGATGAATTTCCCTCCTAACTCAATGGAGACTTCATTCTTGTCTTGGCGGCCGTTGTGGCCTTGCTGTGAATATCCTGGCTCCCTTCGTGTCCTCTGTGTCTCCGTGGTGAGTTTTTTCTCGTTCTTTGCTTTCCGCCTCCGCCAAAGTTTTCGCGGCTATTAAAGGGTCGGTACGCTCTTTGGGTTGTCTAAGATCACGGGGCCGGTTGGGTATTCGAATGTGTACGCCTCTTCAGTGACGTTACCGCTCCGGTCAATCTCGGTTGATACGCCGACGATTTTTTCTTTGTCGATAGTCAGAGTCAAGAAGCCCCAGGCTTTGTCCTGGCCATACTTTAGAACGGCATGTGTATCCGGAGCTTCATCGCCTGCCTGCGAATGGATGGCATGCAGGTTGTGGTAACCGCCGTTGCCGCAGACGATAAATGGGGTGGGACCATCGGGTGCGATGTTCTGTTCGATGTGTTGAAAATCATGGACGTGACCGGTTAACACCAGGTTCGGTACTCGGCCAGTGTCGCGAATCGCGTTTTCTAATACGTCTGCCATTTTAGAGCTGCCGCTGTGGTAGACATCGAAAGAATAAATCGGGTGATGTAATGCGAAAATGAGCGGTAGATCTTTTGCTGCAGTGGCGAACTCGTTTGTGACCCATTGTTGTTGTACGGAATCGATAGAACCGCCTTCGGGTACGTTTGTGTACAGGCCGACAAACGTGGCGAAGGGGGTCAGCAAGCTCCAATAAACATTGGGTAGATTCAGACCGACCCGGGGTGCGTCTTTGGAGATGGGATCAACATCCGGGGTGGCTTGCATGAAATAGTCGACCCAGCCGTCCAACGATGTTTGGGCCGTGGGATCGTCTACTTCCCCATCGTGGTTACCGGGGATGGCCAAGATCGGAGGTGTGTAGTGCGAGTACGGCTCATAGAATTGAGAGTAATAGTCGTCGTGTGCCCCAGTGAAATAGACGACGTCGCCGACGTGATAACAGAATTGGGGCGAGGTGGCCTGGTTCGACAACTGGGCAATCATTTGTTCCGCAACATTGTTCTGGAACTCTCCATCTTGGACGCCACCGGTATCTCCCATGACGTGGAACACCATCTTGTTAGCGTTCTGAATATTGGTGCCGATCGTCGGGAATTGGTCGGTTAATGAATAGTGATAAGGCGGCGGACCAAGCGGCTTGGGTAACGGTTGGTAGCCGGTGTTACGATGATTGATCGGGCTTAATGGATTAACGCCCGGATGCGCTTGGGAATTTTTCGGTTTAAGTCGTGGACGCACTTCTCCAGGCTGGAGTCCATTGGGTTGAGGGGCATGCTTGCGGGTACGAGATGGCATACTTGATCCTTCCTATTCGCTGGTTCTTTTGAGGAGGGTTTGACCCGGCCATACAAAAGCATGTCTCTGCGGATCGGCCATACGTTGTTCGGCGTATGTGATCGGTGACAAACAGGAATGGCCCGCCTCCGCAAGGCCTTCCTCCGTCGCTAAAGCTATGGAGGACAAGACGGCGCGACAGGCAACGAATGAACGCGAATTAAAATCTCACGCGAAGACGCAAAATCGCAAAGGGAAGACGAAGAGCAGAAATAGCGGCGAAAAGGCGCAAAAGGAGAAAAAACAGAGTGGCCGCGAAAGAGCCAGCCGTCCCGCGGCCGCGGGTCTATGGCGGGCAAGCAGCAAGGAACGCAAAACAACCCTGAGATTTCACCACAGGGACACGGAGGACGCCCAGATTATTCACACAGCAAGGCCGCGAAGGACACAAAGATGAATTCCCTCGGAACTCACCGGAGACTCTATCGTTATCTTCGCGGCCTTTGTGGCCTTGTTGTGAATACGCTGTCTTCCTCCGTGTTCTCTGTGTCTCTGTGGTGAATTTTGTTGTTGCGGCGACGATCTAGGGTACCAGGGGGTGGCGACGGGTGGCGACCCCGTCGGCCTCGCAAGCGAGGCAGCGCTCCACGGGCGGCGACCCCTGTCTATCTACGTTCCTTGCGTTCTTTCGCGGCGATTCCTGTTTCGTCTTTGCGTGAGATTTTCTTTGTGTTTCATTAGGGTCTCCTTGTGGAAGAGCCTAGTCTTAAGGGTCGTAGCCTTTTTATCACGGGCGCCAGTCGCGGGATTGGTCTGGCGATCGCGCTGCGGGCGGCTAGAGACGGGGCCAATATTGCGGTGGTCGCGAAGACAGTGACGCCGCATCCGCGGTTACCCGGCACTATCTATACCGCGGCGGAACAGATCGAACAGGTTGGCGGGAAAGCGTTGCCGTTAGCGGTAGATATTCGATCGGATGAACAGGTGGCGTCTGCGGTGGCGGAATGTGCCAAGACTTTTGGCGGGATCGATATTCTGGTTAATAATGCCAGCGCGATTCAGTTGACCCGGGCAGATGTCACTGAGCTCAAGCGATTTGATCTCATGCAGCAGGTTAATGCGCGCGGCACATTCCTTTGTTCGAAACTTTGTCTTCCGCATTTGATCGGCCGGGATAATCCTCATGTTCTAACGTTAGCGCCGCCGATCTCGATGGATTCGCGGTGGTTCACGCAGCATACCGCTTACACCGTTTCTAAGTTTGCTATGGGTATGCTCAGCTTCGGTCTGGCTGCCGAATGGAAAGACTCCGGGGTGGCCTTTAATTGTCTTTGGCCGAAGACGATCATTCGAACGGCTGCGCTTAACCTGATTCCCGGCGTCGATCAGAGCCGGTGTCGAAACCCGGAAATTGTGGCGGACGCCGCGCATATGATACTAACGCGCGAGGCGAAGAGTTTCACCGGGCGGTTTTGTATCGATGAAGATGTTTTGCGTGAAGCAGGAGTCACCGATTTCAGCGGTTATGCCGTCGATCCGCGACAGGAATTGATGACCGATCTGTTTTTGGAATAGCCGCGAAAGAACGCAAAAAAGAGACTCCGCCGCCGCTTCGCTAAGGCGCGACAGGCAGCGAATGGATCCACCTCCGCAAGGCCTTCCTCCGTCGCTAAAGCTATGGAGGACAAGACGGCGAGACAGGCTACGAAAAGACGCGAAGAGAAAACGAACCGCAGCCCCGAAATGCTCCGGGGTAAAATGGACCAGCCGTCGCTAAAGCTATGGCGGGCAGGCTGCAGATTTACGCAGATGGTCTGAATAGACGCGAAAAGGCACAGAAAGCGCAAAACCAAAGCGAAGAAAATCTCACGCAAAGACGCAAAGGCGCAAAGGAAAGAGAAAAGCCGGGATAGCCGCGACAGACGTCGCCAAGGCTATGTAGGTCGAGAAAGAACACAAAGAACGCAAAACAAAACTGAGATTTCACCACAGAGCAGACTTCGCCCCGTCTAGACCACGATATTTTCTAAACACGGGAGGCTACGTCGGCCGCGGACGCGGAGGACGCCCGGGTTATTTGCACAGCAAGGCTGCAAAGGACACAAAGCGGCCTAGCCGCAACCAAATCGTCCTCGTCCTCGAAAAGCGATTCTTCCCAGCGTTGATAAGCTACCGGGAATTCGCTTCTTGCCGACGACTACATTACTAGTCCAAACGACAAAATCGAGGACGAGGACGACGACGAGGACGAGAACGAAAAATCATCGCGGAACCGTCGATTCTTGAAGGTAGTAGTACAAAGACGGAGTTTTGAACAAATAGTCTTTCGGACACAGATGGCACGCCATCCTGGGGCCTCCTCGCCCAGTCACCCTTAGTTCCGGTCTTCGTGGCCTTCGTGACCTTGCTGTGCAAATTTTCTGTTCTTCGTGTCCTTTGTGTCTTTGTGGTGAATTCGTTTCGACTCTACGCTGCTTCAACAGTGGTACCGAGCACTTGTGTCTGGCCGGTGGAACTGGCGCGGTAGGCGGCGTCGATAATATCGATCACATGCGTCGCGTGTTCCGGTGTAACCGGTGACGGCTTGCCCTCTGCAATCCAGTCGATTAATTGCATAACGTCTTCAAAGACATGTTGCTCAGGTAGGTCGCGATGGAGTTCGTTGATATGAGGTAACAGCCATTGATTCCCCACGGTGGGGTCTCCGGAGACCCGGGCAGCTCGCTGAACAATGTCGGCGCCAGGATAGTCGAGCGGCTGCCCATTCATCGTCAGGCCAACAATTGAACCACGCGTTCCAAAATAGTTTCCACTAAATCCCTGCGTTACTCTCCCCGTCGCGGTACCGTAAGCAAACGCGAAAAGGTTCTCTCCGAAATCTAATAGCATCACGGTGTTATCGTCCGCATCGCAGCTAACCATCTTGCCGCGGAACTCGCGTTCCTTGATTCGTGTGCCGGAAAGGGCCGTGACCCGCGAAACCGAACCCAGAATTCCGGTTAAAGCGGTCAATGAATACACCGTCATGTCGTACAGCGGACCGCCTCCCGGTTTCCGAAAGTACCAAGAGGGATCGATATTCGTAAGAACATCGTTCCCCTGTCTTTCACGTTCGTCCTCATGATAGGTTCCAAAGGCTGCGCCGCAGACCGCCCAGCAAAGCGCTCCGATCTCGCCCCGGTCGATCACTTCTTTTATGTACTGATTATGCGGCCGGAGCATCTCGCCCGGTGACGGCACCAGGCGGAGATTACGTTCCCGAGCCAGCCGGGTAAGCTCCTTGGCTTCGGCGCCTGTGGTGGCCATGGTCTTGTTGCAATGAACGTGTTTCGAAGCCAGGAGCGCTTGACGAACCTGTTGGAAATGGAAATTGATTGGCGAAGCAATCGTAACCGCGTTGACCTCGTCACATGCGAGCAGCTCTTGGTAGTCGTTAAAGCAACGAGCAATCCCAAATTTCTCAGCCGCGGCTCGGGCTCTCTCCGCAACCGGATCACAAATTGCCGTCAACGATACCCGCTTAGCGACATCCGGTTGCACCAAATGACGGAGCACCCGCTGCGCAATGGTGCCACCGCCAACGATTCCTAATCCAATCTTGCTCATGTTCTCCGTTATTTAGACGGATTTTTGAACAGAAGCGAACGAAGGAAACGAAGGTGTCCCGTAGGGACTAACAGATAGTAGCCAGGCACGAAGTGCCTGGGGATCGGTAAAAAACGATCCCGTCCCGTAGGGCACGGTATGAGGAACTATCGCTGACGTCGATCTTCGTTGGACTGCGCGGAACCCTTGGCGCAATGCCAAGTCAGGAGCAAACCAATCGTACCGTGCCCTGCGGGACGGGCGTTTTTTGTAACCCATCCCAGGTACTTTCGTGCCTGGCTATTATCAGTAGTCCCTCCGGGACTCAGCGCCCGCACTTACGTTCGGCCTCGCTAGACGGTCATGACCAACTGGTACAAACCGTCTAGCGCGGGCATTATGGCCCAAGGGCGACTGCTCTTGAGCTCTGCTTATTCAGTGGAAAGACCGATAGCGTATGCCGTGATGCTTGCCGGCGAAGGATCGATATGATCCTTCCCGCTAGCACTCCAACACGAGCCCGACGGGAAAGAAGCAGTTAAGAGGTTTCCGGGCTCATTCCAGTTGTCGATGGCGCCGCCGCCCGAAAGGACCCATCCGGGCTGCAGGCAGACTTGTGCCGACGGATGCTGAGCAACCGCTCCTGTGGCCGTTACAATCGTGTGGCGCAGCCTAAGCTGGTTCCCGCGGTTCGCTCGAATGCCGATGGCGAAGGCAGTAATTTTTGCCGGATCTGCAACCAGGTGATCTTTACTCCGGGCTTCCCAGCCGGAATCGCCATTTGGAAACGATGCAGTCAATAGATTGCCGTACCCTGCACCGTAGTCGACGAACGCTCCTCCGCCGGTCAGAACATACCCTTCTGGTAATGTCGCCACTGCTTGCGGATGCTGCGCCGGGTCACTCGTTTGGTTGGCAACGACGACTTCCCACTCGTCGTGAGGATCGTATAGCCCAAGGGCATACACCGTAATGTAAGACGGCGAGGCCACTTGGTGATCTTTACCCGCCGCTAACCAAGTATTGCCGCTCGGGTACGATGCGGTCAGAAGATTCCCTACTCCTACCCAATTATCACTTGCTCCGCCTCCGATCAATTTATAGCCCTGTGGAACACTGACCTGAGCAGTCGGGTGCTGGGCGATCTGCCCGGATTGTATAAAGACATGAACTGTTAGTTGCATATTTTACTTCTTTGCTTTTGCGGAGAGCGACGCAGATTAGTACAGGTCGGGGAGCAGCGAAATACGTCAATGTGCGTACGCGTGGCGGCTTCAAAGACTCAGCCCCGCGGCCGCGGGATTTAAAAACGCCTGAGCGGCTACTCCACCGGGCCTTTCTTCTCTTCCTTATTCCGCTCCAGATACCACTTTATCTGCCGGCCACTCGATCGTGTACTCAAATTCGACCACCTTCTTTTCGTTCGAATTGAGATCCATCTTCCAGGTCAGCTTGCCGGTGTCTTTATCGAATTCAGTCGGCTTGGGAGAAATCTGTCCTTGGCTGACCGTAATCTGGTTGTCTTGGGAAACCGGCACTTGCTCGTAAAGGGTTAGTTTTACCGGAGCTTTTCGATAGTTCTGGAGCGAGACCTGGAACTTGCGGTTCCTTTGTTTTCGACTGTTGAAGAGTCCGGCGTCAGAAACCCGGTTAACTAACTCCTTTCGATCAATTTTGATCGCATCATCTCGTCCGCCAAAGAGATCGAATTCCTGACCCGGCACAATCTCCGGTAAATTTAAACTGCCGATCAGGTCGCCGTCGCGGAACAGGTTGACGCCGCCGGCCAGTAAGGTGTCTTCGGAGGAGTTAACCACGTGCGCTTTAACAAAAGCTGCTAGCTCTAACTTGGGGGTGCAAACGTAACTCACCTCGCCATTCAACTTAATCTGCGCGAGATTAGTCTGATGCGGTTGACCGTCGCTAGGAATACTAAGCGGCTGGGCAACGGCATAAGTTATTGCCAATCCACTGGTCTCGAGTTTTGCCACCTCGTCTTTGACTTCTTGCCCCGAAGCTGGTAATGCTGCAGCGCGCATTTTGGCCTTCGGAGCCGGTGCCTCAGGCGGAACCGGATTGTTTAGATTTAGGTAGACCGGAGTCAAGTCTGGTAGTTGCCCGTTCTCTGCTGGTCTGGCCGTAGAAACGCTCAGCTTCACTCCGTCCCAGTCTTCCCCGGTCTGCTGGCGCACATATGCGTTGTAACTGAGCTGCACAGATCCGTCTAGAGTACGGAGCCGAGCATCATAGATCGGTTCCCAGGAGGCATTGGGCACCGTGTAAAACAATGTCACCTCCAAATCACTCGCCTGCTCCGCTTGCACGCTGACCACAACCTTTCGACTCGATTTCTGTCTATTTAAACCGCTCAATTCTTGTTTAAGGCGGTCGATCTCCAACTGCTGTGTGTGCAACTTTGACTGCGTATCCAAAAGGGAGTTAGCAATGGTGGTAAGCTCCCCCGAATAGAAATCATAAATCTGTTTGAGATCGTCGATCGGCGGTACTCCTTTGTTCGATTTGCCTAGGCCCGAGCTCAGATTCTCGAAAAATCCTTTCCTAGAATTCAAAAGTGATATTTGACTATCGAGCACGCTTTTCTGTTCCAGCAGGCTATCCAGCTGCCGTTGAAGTTCGGCGGCCCGCTGATTGGCGTCCTCAGTCAGGAACTCTTGGCGCAGATCAACGCCGCGAATGGTGACTTGGCCGCTGGAATGTCCTCGTACCTCAACGGTACGTTCGTCGAGGTTGGTAGTCAGACTTCCGATCTCGACGGCAGACGCTCCAGCCGGAACCTGAACCGTGGCGGACCGGGTAATCCGAGCGCGATCAGCATACACTGTGACACTGACGATCTTGGCGTCCGCCTTCTCCGTCGCCGACGTTGAGGCCGCCGACAACGAGCCACTCGATGCATCCGCGGCATCCAAAGCATTCAACCCTGCTGCGACCAGTACCACAACCATCAGACCGTGATCAATGAATCTCATCATTCTCCTTTTACCGAATCGGAATGATAAAGTTTCTATCAGACAATTTTAGGAATAGCCATGCGCGGTTTTGAGGCGTGACTGGTCCGACGTAGCTAAAGGGACGAGGGGGCGGAGTCGGAAGCGTTACCCAGAGGCAAGGAAAGAACGGAGAAATCTCACGCAAAGACGAAAAGGTTCAGACATGCCGGCTGAGTCGGAGGCTGAGCACCGGGCTTAGCGCGCAGATCATCCCATCTTCGGGCACGCCGCTATTGCGACATTGGCCGAAGCTCCGCAACCCGGTAGCGTTTCGACGCATTCGAGTCCCACTCCACTTTGATTTACCTTTGCGCCTTTGCGTCTTTGCGTGAGATTTTCCTCCGTTTCCTCTGTCCCCTCCTGTTTGAGAATTCCCATTTGCGCTCTTCGCGGCCTTCCTGTTCAAATTGCTGTTTTTTCTTTGCGTTCCCTGCGTTCTTCCGCCTCCGCCAAGCCTATGGCGCGACAAGTTTTTGCGGCTATCTGTTTTTCCATGGAATTCCCCTACCAGGACCGCGCAAAATCCGTCGCCGAGCGAGTGAAGGATCTTTTGGGCCGAATGACCATCGACGAAAAAATCGCTCAAATGCACGCCTTCTGGCTGATTCTTTCCGAAGACGGTCGACACCAGATGCGATCGAACGATGAGTTTACTCGCAGCAGTGACCCGGACCGGTTGCAGCGTTTGTTGGCGTTCGGTCTTGGCCAAATCACCCGGCCGCTGGGAAGCCATGGGGTTGATGCCCGACAAGGGGTTCGTGCGCTGAATCGGCTCCAAAAATTTCTCTGCCAAGAAACCCGTCTTGGAATCCCGGCGATTTCTCACGAAGAATGTCTCAACGGTCTCATGGCGCGCGGGTCAACGATGTTTCCGTCTGCGCTTGCTTATTCATCTACTTGGAACCCGGACCTGATTGAGCGAGCCGGCGAAATGATCGGTCGCGAAGCGCGCAGCGTGGGGTGTCACCAGGGGCTTGCGCCCGTGCTCGATGTTTCCCGAGATGTACGCTGGGGACGAACGGAAGAGACGTTCGGTGAAGATCCGTACCTCGTGGGTGTCTTGGCAACCCGTTATGTCCGTGGCTTACAAGGGCCGAAACGAGACTTTCTCGCCACATTGAAACATTTTGCCGGTCATTCGTTCAGTGAAGGTGGACGGAATCACGCGCCGGTCCATCTCGGCTGGCGTGAATTAAATGATATTTTTCTGCTCCCATTCGAGATGGCGGTTAAACAGGCTAACGCCGGAGCGGTCATGCCGGCTTATCACGATATCGATAATGTACCGTGCCATGCTTCACGCCATTTATTAACCGAGGTGTTACGGGACCAATGGGGTTTTGATGGCTTGGTGGTTGCAGATTATGTGGGCATAAGTCTTCTTTATCGTGATCATCGGGTGGCTGCCGATCCAGCAGAAGCGGCGGCCCTGGCCTTCGATGCCGGACTCGATATCGAATTGCCCGGTGAAGATTGTACGGTTCATCTTAAGACTGCTCTGGAGCGGGGCCAGATTACGATCGATAAAATCGACGAGATCGTTGGACGAGTCCTGACGGAAAAGTTTCGTCTCGGGTTATTCGAGCATCCCTATGCAGATGAAGAGAAGATTGCTCTCTGCACGCCGGAAGCCCTCGAAATTGCCTGCGAGATCGGCCGGCAATCGATCGTTATTCTCGAAAATAATGGGATCCTGCCGCTCGAACCCGGAAAAGTAGAACGTATCGCGTTGATCGGTCCCACTGCCGCCGATCCAATGGCTCTCCTAAGTGGTTATAGTTTCCCAGTTCACCTTATCATCAACGATATAACTGAAACGGCCGGCGATATTGTGACGCCGCTGGCCGCATTCCAACAACAATTTGGAGCTGCCAACGTCAGCTATGCTCAAGGTTGTCCGATCCTTGAGGAACGCCGGGCCGGCGCCCCGGTTTTTCCGGGCGATGTTACTAACAACGACGGCACGGATCTTAATCGCACCTCACCAGTCTCGCAGCGGCTCGATCTTATCCCTTCAGCAGTAACCAACGCAAGAAATGCGGATGTCGCCATCGTGTGCGTTGGCGATCTAGCCGGTCTGTTCCAGACCGGCACTGTGGGTGAAGGGTCCGATACCGACTCTCTGGCGTTGCCTGGTGTTCAACAACAATTACTCGAAGCGGTGGTCGCAACGGGGACACCCACAATTGTGATCGTAACCGGCGGCCGTCCTTATAATATCGGAGGTTTAGAGTCGCGCGTTGCGGCTCTGGTGGTCGCGTTCTCGGGCGGACAAAGGGGAGGTCAAGCGTTACTCGATGTGCTCACCGGGCAAATAGAACCAACCGGACGCTTAACTGTCTCCGTACCGAAAAGCGCCGGTGCTATGCCTTACTTCTACAATCATAAATTGAAGAGCCCGGGAACTCCAATTGCTTTGCATTTTGGCAGCCGATACCCGTTCGGTTACGGTCTTTCCTACACCCGCTTCGAGTACAGCAATCTTAAGCTCGCGCAAGATCAGATCGGGATTGAGACCGGCGAAATCGTTCTTTCATTTACATTGAACAACATCGGCAAACGCATTGGAACAGAGGTTCCGCAGCTTTATATACGCGATTGTTTTGCGTCAGTGGTACGCCCGGTGAAAGAGCTCCGCGCCTTCACTCGAGTTACGCTTCGCCCGGATCAAATGGCGGAAGTGACATTTCGTGTGCCGGTCGATATGTTGAATTTCACCGGCCCGGCAGGCCAACGAATTATCGAGCCCGGCGTTTTCGAATTACAAGTCGGCGCTTCCAGCGCCGATATCCGGCTGCGGACAGAAGTGACGGTTGCTGGCGAAGCCCGAGTACTAGGACGCAGTTGGCGGATCGAGAGTTCTTGTGAAGTAAGGACCCTTTGACCCGGTGAAAAGTGAAAGGTCTGCCCTGAGCAAGCATTGAGCGCGTCGAAGGGTGAAAAGTAGTGGTGTTGCCTAGTAGAGCCGCGAAGCGCCGTTTGTGGGGCAGACAGCGTGGGTAGGGCGAAAAACTCGGCGCGCCCAGACTTCGGCTAACTTTCTAAAGGTCGCCGCGCCGGTTTTGAGCCGCAACGAGGATGTGACATCCCACTTGATCTCGAACCTTCTCAATCGACGATTGCCTCGTTGATACGCCACACCCACGGGAACGGCTCAAAACCGGCGCGGACTAGTCGGGGGCAGTTGCTGAATCGTCGGCGCTCCGAGTTTTTCGCCCTACCGCACGCTGTCTGCCCCACAAACGGCGCGGCGCGACTCTAGTACGCTGCGCCGTGCAATCACTAATCACCAATCACGCGTCGAACACCTCTCCCACCATCTGCTCGCTCTTCTTCCAGAGCGCAGCCGCATTGGCGGAGTCGAGCGCGAAACCGCGTACCCCTGCGCCTAGGGGGTTAAGATAGATGTCGTCAGCCAAAACCTGGCCTACTCGACAGTTCGCGCAGTACTTGCCTCCCACCTCCTCAGCGGGTGCAATCACACCGGCCCATACAGAAGTCGCTGCACCTTGTGGGATCGTCTTCCATTGAAAGGAGCCTTCACCTTTCTCCGCTAGCTCCTTAGTTATCTGCTCGATCATGGCCGGCAATTGCGCCGGATCCATGTAGCGAGCTAACTCGGTCTGGATTACCCCAGGATGCACCGCTGCGGCCCGTATACCGCGTTCTCGATGTCGCTCATCGAATGCCACGGCAAACAGGATGTTCGCCGTCTTCGATCGGCCATAGGCAACGAACGGGTCGTACGCCGTCCGTTCGAAGTTCGGATCGTCCAGATCAACGTTACAGCGGCGATGGCCAGCGGAAGTCAAGTTGACTAACCGTGATCCGCTTCTCATCAGGCCTGCAATCCGATTGACCAGAACAAAGTGGCCCAGGTGATTGATACCGAACTGAGTCTCAAAACCGTCTGCGGTATGTCCGAAGGGCGTGGCCATCACCCCGGCGTTGGCGATGACCAGATCGAAGGGTTCATCCTTGGCGATGAGTTCGTCAGCACAGCGACGCGCACTCTTCAGATTTGCCAGATCGAGCTCGACCAGTTCGAAGCTTCCACCGTTCGCTGTCGCATCCTTTCGGACCTGAACGGTGGCGGTCTCAGCCTTAGTCAGATCTCTGGCGGCCCCGACGACATGTGCGCCATGCCCGGCCAAAGAACGCGCCGTCTCAACCCCGATCCCAGCCGAGACACCGGTGACCAAGATGCGTTTGCCGTGAAGTTTCACGCCGGACAGGACCTCGTCCGTAGTGGAGGTCGCGCCAAATACGTTTGCCATTTCTTACTCCTATTGATAGAGGTTTAATAAACGGAGACTGTCTCCGCAAATCGACAGTAAGCGGAGACTGTCTCCGATTGCAAATGGTTTCTCTATGCCGCCTGAGCCTCCAAAATCTCGTCCTCGAAAACCGCGGGCTGACGCCCAACGCAACCGGGCGCGTATCTTAGAGATCGCCAAACGAGCGTTTACCCGATCGGGAGCGAACGTCAGCCTGGACGATGTTGCCCGCCAGGCCCGGATTGGCGCCGGAACTTTATACCGCCACTTCCCTACTCGCGATGCTTTACTTGAGGCGGTTTATCGCACCGAAGCTGAAAAATTGGCGGCGGCAGAACGGGAGTTTGCGGAGTCCATGGCTCCGGTTGAGGCGTTGCGCGCATGGATGTTGCTTTTCGTTGACTATATTGCCACCAAGCAGCTGATCGCGCCTGCACTAAACAACATTGTGGGCGGACCGTCGAAGCTATTTGAATGCACCAGTAGCCAGATCAGAGGAGCGATCCATGCCTTGGTTAAGCGCGCTATCGAAAACGGCGACATCCGTCCGGACCTCGATCCGGTCGACCTCCTCCGGGCTCTGATCGGTGTATCCAACGTAGCCTCGGCACCAGATTGGGCCCAAAGCGCACGAAGACTGGTCGACATTCTGCTTCTCGGTTCACGTCCGGTGCCAAATACGCAAGCGCGCAGAACAAATTTAAAGGCCTAAGCTAAGCTCAGCTCGAAGCCTCCGGGTCCACCTGTTTGCTAAGTCTTCTTTGTGCTTTTTGCACTTTCCGCCTTCGCCAAGCGACGCGACTGAGCTCGCCGAATGTCCTACCGCGCGACAAATTTTTCCCGGCTAATCCTTGTTTTATTTGAAGGCGCCGAAGTATTCTGCCGGTGTGTCTGTCTGTTCTGAAAAACCCGATGGCGTTAAGAGACGCCAATTGTTTCGCGGGCTCTTGTTCGCCTTGGGATCAAGCTTCATTGTCGGGCGAGACCGAGTTGGGAGGGCAGCACCGTCCACTACAACACCGGCAAATTCTATGGAAACTGAGAAAGTAAGCGGCATCGGCGGCTTTTTCTTCCGCGCCCATGATCCGGGTGCACTAGCGCGTTGGTATCAACAACACCTGGGTATTACTCTAACGCCAAAAAGCTACCAAGACCCAGCTTGGCAACAGGAGGCCGGGCCGACCGCGTTTCAACCTTTTCCGGAGACATCCGACTATTTTGGGGATGCTAACAAGTTGTGGATGATAAACTTCCGCGTGCGAGACTTGGACAAAATGGCGGCTCAACTCCGAGAGGCAGGGATCGAAATAAAAATTGATCCGCAAACCTATCCTAATGGCCGATTCGCTCGTCTGCATGACCCGGAAGGAAACCCAATCGAATTGTGGCAAGCCGCAACCTCAGAGGGTTAAGCAGAACGGAAAATCGCGCAGGAGTTCACGAAAGCCACAAAGACTGAAATTTCCATGGAATAAACTCGAGGTTCATTAGTCAACATGGGTGAGAGGGTCACTTCGGAGAAGTTGATCCCTCGCAGCAAAACCTTGACCTCAGTTCCATCGAAATCTCGTATGAAGAATGAGTCACTCAGCGGTTCTTCGTGGCGTCGAGCATTGACGATTGGCTCGGCGTTTATGTTGTTGTCCCAAGGGGCGTTGGTAGCCCAACAATATCAGCAGACAAACCTGGTTTCCGACACCACGGATTCTCAGCTAAAAAATCCCTGGGGTATTGCCAGAGGAACAGGCGGCCCTTGGTGGGTTTCAGATAACGCCACGGGGGTTTCAACGCTGTACGACGGCTCGGGAAACAAACAGACATTGGTAGTCAACATTCCGCATTCGCCGCAAACTACGATCGGTAGCCCAACCGGTATCGTCTTTAATGGCAGCCCCACCGATTTCATCATACCTCCAAACGATCAGGGTGCCGGTAATCCGGGGATCTTCATATTCGCGGGGTTTGATGGCACCATCTCCGTTTGGAACTTCGGCGTTGACCTGCATAATGCGATTGCCGTGGTGCCCGGATCCGCCGATTCCATATTAACCGGAGCCACCATCGCGCAGATCGGAGACGCACGGTATTTATATGTTGCTGATCTGAGAAAAGGAGAAATCACCGTTTACGACACAACCTTCACGGTGGCGAATATCGGCAAGGGCGCATTTAAAGACGATCACGTCCCGTCAGGATTCGTTCCGTTTAACGTGCAGAACATCGGCAATAACCTCTACGTCACGTACGCAAAACGGAATAACACGAAAACCTTCGTCACCTTCGGCGCCGGTCTTGGCTATGTGGATGTCTTTTCACCCGATGGCCATTTTCTGATGCAGCTGCAGCACAATGATTCGCTCAATGCGCCTTGGGGATTGACGCTTGCTCCTACCGACTTCGGCTCGTTTAGCCATCGGGTCATCGTCGGAGAATTCGGCAACGGCTGGATTTCAGCATTCGATGCTGTCACCGGCAAGTTCATCGACAACTTCAAGGACCAGAACAATAACATTATTAGTATTGGCGGTCCAGGAGCACTTTGGTCGTTAGCGTTCGGTGATGGGGAACCGAACTCAGATCCGACAGGTGGTCAACCTGCTAATGCGCTCTATTTCACGGCCGGCCCTTTCGTCAATAATGCGTTCCATGGCTTGTTCGGAACGTTGACGCCAGTTCAGGCCGATTTAATTCAAGGAAGCGATCAGTAGTTCCCTGCTCTACCCTCCCTCCCGACCCGCGACGTCATAGCCGCGGGTCAAGGTAGGTGACGATGTCCCCCGGTTAGTAAAGGCTCCGGAGGGCTTCTTACTCTTCCACTTTGCCGCGCCTCAGGAAGAGCCAACGAATGGAACCTATGAGACGAATAGGACTTATGGGATAGTGCGGGTTACACGCCCGCAGCTTCAGAACACATCCCACTAGTCCAGCGGGTCATAGTAAAACTTTAGACATGGTCAGCGGCAAGCTAATGGAATAGGAAGCGGGCACGCTCCCCAAAGCGTGCCCGCTTTTCGCGCAACACCACACACCACTCACCAATGACCCGTTCGACGGGCTCAATACTTGAACCCGCGCAGACCTCTCACCGCTTCCCCTACTGTGCCGGAGTGATTTTGATCACGGAGACGGTGTTAGCTGCAAAGTTGCTAACGTAAGCAAAGCCGCCATTCTTAGTTATTGCGACCCAAGCCGGGCCAGTTCCGACCGTGATAGGGGTTCCGACCTTCTTGTACGTTTTCGTGCTAACCACAATCACCGTATCTCCGTAATTCGTGCCGCTGGTATAGTACTGTGGCACGTACAAATATTTGCCGTTGGGTGTTACCGCCGGTACGCTGGGAATCTCACCCGGTCGAAATTTTTTAGTCACTTTAGCGCCTTTGATGACCGAGATAGTCGCCTCCAGAAAGTTTGTGCAGTACAAATCTCCGGATTTCGGGTTCAACACACAATACAATGGATCGCCGACGGTAGAAATCGTATGCGCGATCGCGGAGGTCTGAGTATCGATCACATAAACGAAGCCGCTACCATCCTCGCAAGCATAGGCTTCTTTGCTATCTGCCGTGAAGGTAGCCGAGGCTGCATGTTTGCCGATGGTGATTGAAGTGGTCACAGCCTCGGTTTGAGTATCGATGACCGAGATGGTCCCAGACTCCTCGTTCGCTACGTAGGCCAGTTTTCCATCCGGGCTGATCGAAACATACCGCGGGTTAGTACCAACTGTTATCGTTTTCTCCAAGGCCCCGGTACTCGCGTTCAAGATGCTGACGGTCCCGTTGGCAATATCATTGGGAACATATAATTGGGTTCCGTCCGGGGTAATCGCAATTCCGTCCGGACTCGGACCAGCGCTGATGAATGTACCACTCAACGTGTTAGTTGAAGTATCGATCACAGAAATAGAGTTACCAGAATAGTTACCCACATACGCAAGGTTGCTTGTCGGACTGAGAACAATTACATGTGGTCCAGCGCCGACGTCAATCGTTGCCACGACTTTATTGTTCGGTGCGGTGTCCGTTGTTATCACATCCTCCTCTTCTTGGGCCGAGGCCGGGATGACCAGGCCGGCGATCAGAACGGCAAACGCGCTAAATAAGCGCTTTCTACTTAGATTTAACTTCATAATAGTTTTTGGCTCGCGTGATTCGGCGATGACGGGAGAGTCACGCGTCAGGCCGTACAACGGAAAAAAGCGAGCGGTGTTTCAAAAAAAAGCCGGGTGATAGAGTGCGGAGTGGCGCAGTGATGAAAAAAAATGGTCCCGTAGGGACTACCTGATAGTAGCCAGACACGAAGTGCCTGGGATAGGTGTCAAAGCAAAACCCGTCCCGTAGGGTACGGTGTGAGGAATTATCCCTGGCGTCGATCCTCGTTGGACTGCGCAAACCCTTGGCAAAACGGAGAGTTTGGGGCTAAGCCGTCATACCGTACCCTATGAAACGGGATTGGTTTTCTACTTACCCCAGGCACTTCGTGCCTGGCTGCTATCTGTTAGTCCCTCCGGGACTGCGTCAGTTCTCCAACCAGCTCTTCGCACTTCTTCGTGAGAGGATGATTTGCGCCCAAGATCTGGCGCGTGCCTTGCGCTGCCCGCCGGGCTAAAGCGCTGGCTTCTTGGGTCTTGTTCTGAGCCCTTAAACACTGTGCGAGATTGAAGCAGGTCTCCAATGTGTCCGGGTGTTCTAAACCCAGTACTTTCTCTCTCAATTTGAGCACTGTGCGATACTCCGTCTCGGCTTCCTCGTCTTTGCCTTGATGCTCTAGGGTAGTCGCCAGATTATCGCGCGTCTGCAGTGTACTCGGATCTTCAGGGCCGGCCACTTTCTCCTGGAGCAGGAGCACGGCGCGATCTTCCACTTCCGCCTCTGCGGATTTTCCCTGCTCGTCCAGAACGGATGCGCGTTGACTGCGTGTTAACAGTGTGTCCGGATGTTCCGGACCGAGCACTTGTTGCCGAAGTTGCAAGACGGCTTGGTCCTCTGCTTCGGCGTCGGCATACTTTCCTTCATGCTCAAGCACTTTCGCCAGACTGTTATGAGCTAGTAAAGTGTCACGGTTCCCGGGGCCGAGCAGTTTTTCTCGAATTTGAGTGACGGTGCGACCCTCTGTTTCCGCCTCATCATACTTGCCTTCGTGATCCAGAGCCTCCACTAGATTGCTACGCGTTTCCAAAGTATCCGGGTTTTCTGGGCCCAGCACCTTTTCTTTGAGCCGGATCACCTCGCGATCCTCCGCTTCGGCCTCGCCATATTTGCCTTCATGATCCAGCGCCTTCGCTAAATTGCTCCGCACAAAAAGTGTATTGGGATGCTCCGGGCCGAGCACTCTTTCCTGCAAGTTGATCACGGCTCGGTATTCGGCTTCGGCCTCAGCGTACCTACCTTCGTGATCCAGCAAATTCGCCAGATTGTTGCGAGTTTGCAGCGTGGTCGGGTGCTCTGGGCCCAGTACCTTAGCCTCACCTTTGATCACTGCCCGATCTTCCGCCTCCGCCTCGGTATATTTGCCTTGATCGTAAAGAACGTTTGCCAGGTTCTTCCGCGTTGCCAACGTGTTTGGGTCATCGGGGGCGAGTACCTTTTCTCGGAGCTTCATCACGTCCCGATACTCCTTTTCTGCCTCGGCGTACTTGCCTTCCAAGCGAAGAACGTTCCCGAGACTGTTGCGGGGCGTTAGGGCATCGGGATGCTCAGATCCGAGTATTTTTTGCCGGAGCTGGATCACCGCCCGGTACTCGGCTTCGGCCTCTGCATATTTGCCTTCAAAAGCTAGAGCGCGCGCCAGTCGTTCCCTAGTCGCCAGGGTGTCAGGGTGTTCAGGGCCAAGGGCCTCTTCTCGCACCGTTAATACGTCGCGAAAAGCGACCTCAGCGTCGCGATATTTCCCTTGATCCTGGAGAATCCAAGCGATGGCGAACTGCACCCGAGACCACTCCTTTGCGTCGCGAGTCCGATCGGTGAGCTGCTCAGCTTCGCGCAATCGCTTCAAAGCATCCGCGTATTCAATCCGGCTCTCGGCTGCCCAGGCCGCCAGCTCAAAGGCTTTGATGGCGTCCACGTTCTTGGGTGGGCTCGCGCGCTGAGCTTCGTCGGCAGCGACCAAGGCCAGTCGCTCGGTTTCGTTGTAGTCCTTGGCCACGTAGGCGGCGCTGGCTCGTTCGTAGGTCGTCGAATTTGGGGCCCGTTTTAGTTGGTCAGCAAATTGCGGCAGTTGTTTCTCAACCAGGGTTGGGTCTAACCCATATTGTTTGGATAGTTCCTCAATGACCCGGGCACGCGCCGAGTCTGGATTTACCTTGCCTTGGGCTTGACGTTGGTCGGCTTCCTTTTGCGGGAACTGGGTGATCATCTGGCCCATCGCCTCTCGGATCTCAGCCAGTTGACGGCTCTGTTCGTTCTGGCGCCCGGTAATCCAAAGCACCAAACCGCCACCCATCGCCAGGACGGTGACCAAGCCAACTGCAATCAGCCATTTTGAAACTGCTTTAGAACGGGCGATCCGTCGAAATGGGCGCCATTTTCCGCCAGCTCCTCGTACCGGCGCCGGCCACTCCACGGTTGAACGTAAGTTAGTCTTGCTCACACGGCGCCCTGATTCGACCGCCTCGTTCACGATCTTAATCGCCTTGATTAACTCGGCTGGCGTTTGAAATCGGGCTGCGGGATTCTTCTCGAGCAAAACCTCGAGCAACGCTTCGACCGGTTGCGGAACTTCAGACAAAGCCGCGAACGGTAAGTCCGCGTGCTGGTGTTTGTAAACCAATTCCGAACCGGACCCCTTGAACGGCAATTCGCCGGTCAGCATCTCCCAAAGCGTAATCCCCAACGAATACAGATCCGATCGGATATCCACACCAACACCGGAGAACTGTTCCGGGCTCGCGTATGCTGGGGTTCCGGCAAATGAACCCGGTATCGACAATGCCCTGGATTCCCTCTCATCGAGCGATTTCGCTAACCCGAGATCAATAATTTTGACGCTCTCAATCTTAGCTCCCTCCCGATTCACCATGATGTTGCTCGGTTTCAGATCACGATGAATCAGATTGTTTCTCTGGATCGCGCTTAGTCCATTCGCGACGTGCGACAGGATCTCCAATGCGTCCTGAGCGCTCAAACGGCCGGACTGGCTCAAGATTTTTTCCAGGGTTTCGCCCGGAACAAACTCCATCGCGTAAAAGTAGTTATCGCCAGTCTTTCCCAGATGAAACACACTGGCGACATTGGCATTTCTGACGGCGGCTGCGGCTCTGGCTTCCCGGACGAAACGGGCGCGGGCGGATTCGTCCTTGACGTAGCGACCACTAATCACCTTCAGCGTGACGGGACAATGCAGTTCGACATCGATCGCTTTGTAAGTGATACCCATGGCGCCGGACCCGAGCTCCAGCGGCCTGCCATCATCGCCAACCACAACTTCGTAATGCCCGAATCGCAAGCCTGCCGAAGTCAGTTTCGGATCTTCAGCCGCAGCCACAGGATCATCCGTTTCCAGCGCCGCGCGAAATAGGCAGACGGGACAGTACGCGTCCGCATCAAGTAGCTTTCCGCAAGTTGGACAAGCTTTAGTGGATTGTCTCACTAGATGAGCCTGTCCGACGCGATTAATGCTTCGCAAAGAGCATGAATTTCTTCGTCGACCGTTTCAGGATCGCTCACCGTTCTGGAGACTTCCTCGCGCAGGATCTCGCTGTGTCTCTTTCGAAAACGATGAATCAGTGTTTTTGCGCCGCCAAGGCTGGTTTGTAGCTTTTCGGCGACTTCCTCGTAGGAAGGTAGTTCCTTACTGTTTGCGGGATCGAGAAATGGCTGGAGCGTGTTAAACATCGCGACCTTGCCCTGGCCGACATACTCCTCTCGAAGGCGATCCATTACGTAGGTTAACAGCGTCATAGCCCAGCGGGCATCGAACGCGCTTTCTGCGTTCAGGGCGCCGCCGGCGGCCTCTCCCAGATACCGTTCTTCCCCACTCTCGAGATCGAGCCCGACAAATTCGATATGGCCCCCTCGTTTAACGCTCTTTGCGCGATCAAATGTATCGATCAGGTAGTTCTTCAATGACGCCAACAGAAACGACCGAAATTTTCCTTTCTCCGGATTGGCTTTTCTCAGTGATTTCCGTTCAAGAAGGCTCAGAAAGAAACTTTGGGTCAGATCTTCCGCGTCTTGGGTGCCATATCCTCGACGTCGCACGAACGCATAGAGTGGATACCAGTAGAGCCGGCACAGATCTGCCAAGGCAGATTGCGAACCTGGCAGCTGACTCTGAGCGGATAATAAAACAACGCTCCAATTGGTCGTTCGAAACTGGCCTGCCTGAGCGCCGGCCAAGTTTTCGGTTCGATTCATTGTCACCCTTCTCTTTGCCTCTTTTACACGGAAACCGCTTAGGTGGGAAAGGTGAAAAATGAACGGCATGCCCTGAGCTTCTCGACAAGCTCGAAACCGGCACGCCCGAGGGCGCCGAAGCGATGTGAGGTGATAGCCTGGCCGTGAGCAAGAGGTTCGGAGGCTGGTGTATAATTATGCTTATTATTAGTAATTTACTGTATAATAATCGTCATGAACTCCCCCAGAATGTCTCCGCTTTTGCGCAGGCTCTTTAGCGCCTTGGTGCTGCTCTTGGGCGCCTTATTTTCGGTCCTAAATGCTCGAGCGGATACTTCCGTGTCCGGCACCTATTTGATCAATGGAAAGCCGGTGCAATTGAAGTACGCCAAGGCGATCAAGGGTGAGCCGTTCGACAACAAAGATACGACCTTGGTGATCTTAAGCGAAAAAGATGCTTCCAAATCTAAGAAAGCGGACAACGATGCGATGTTCGGAAAATTGGGCGGTGCATTAGTGCTCACGATTACCAGCGATGGCGAGCTCGTCGGGACACAGGTAGTCAAAGATAAAGTACAATTTAGTGCTTCGGGCGATATCAAACTTTCAGACTACAAAGCAGAGGGTGGCAACGTAACGGGTAAAGTGGCCACCGATGGCGAACAGAAGTTCTTCAAAGATACCTGGCAAATCGATGTCACTTTCTCCGTGCCAGGGCCCTGAGAACGCCGACAGCGCCGGGCACGCCCGACTTCGCCCCGTCGTTTAGACTCCGGGAGGCTTCGTCGGGCAGGCCGGGAGAGATCAGAAAGCTGCCGAAACGCGCGGCTTCCACCAATCACTAATCACTGATCACCAATCACGTCTCACTCGTAGCGCAAGCCCCGCGCGATTCTCCTTAACGTTTGCGGTGGATGACCGTAGGTCCGGACAAAGGCGCGGCGCATTCGCTCGGGATCGCTGAACCCGACCGTCCGAGCGATGGTCTCGATCGGTTCATCGCTGTCCTCGATGCGGGCTTTGGCCATCTCAGCTCGCAGTTTTTCGATCGCTTTTGCCGGAGTCTGGCCCGTTTCAGCCAGGAACAGGCGTCCAAATTGACGCGGACTCAGGCCGGCTGCTTTGGCCAATTGTTCAACCGACCTCACCTTCCCAAGATGAGCCCGCGCATAACTCAATGCGTTCTGGACCCGCTCAGAGGTCGCTTCCAAATCGAGCAACGCCGAGAACTGGGATTGGCCGCCGGGCCGGCGATAATAGACCACAAGGTCGCGAGCTGCTGCCTTTGCCACTTCCGGTCCGAGATCTTCTTCGATTAAGGCTAATGCCAAATCGATCCCGGCCGTCACACCGGCTGCAGTCCAGATCGAACCTTGTTTCACAAAGATCCGGTCGCATTCCACGTGGATGTCAGGGTATCTTTTTTGTAAGAGAGTCGCTGCCCGCCAGTGAGTTGTCACCCTTAGTCCGTTTAGCAGTCCTGCCGCAGCCAGGATAAATGTTCCTGAACAAACACTGGTTACCCGCCGACAGGTCTTTGCTGCTTTGCGTACGAACGCCTTTACTGGAAGCGAACGCGCTGCATCCGCTGTTCCCAATCCTCCTACCGCAATCACAGTGTCGAAGCTCGACGTACCGATTCTTTCGGTAGCGACCGCTAGTCCTGACGAACTTTTCACTAGTCCGCCGAACTCGGATACCACCTGCAGCCGATACGGTTTCGGCCTCACGTTTCGCGACGGCATCTCAAACGCTGCTAACGGCCCGGTGAGATCCAGGATTTGAAACTGAGGAAACACCAAAAAACCGATTTTCCGGGTCATGACGTAAAACGAGGGATCTATGTCCTTTCGGACACAACTATTCTGGGCTTGGTTTCGCCTATGTCAAATTCCGCCCCATTGGTCATCATATTCCCAATTTATTCCGGTGTTACCCAACTCGATTTCACCGCTCCCTATCAGTTTTTTTCTCGATTACCGGGTGTGAAGCCTGTGGTCGCATCGGTCGACGGTGAACCGATCACTGCGGACGGCCTGACCTTTGCCGACCTAATCCCGCTAGAAGAAGTTGATCGTTGCGATGTGCTCTGCGTCCCCGGCGGGTTCGGTTGCACTGATGCGATCCAAGATCCTCGATATCTAACTGCTATACAGACGCTGGCGGAAAGCGCTCGCTACGTGACTTCCGTTTGCACCGGTTCACTGATCCTCGGCGCAGCCGGCCTATTGGAAGGCAAGCGCGCAGCCTGCCATTGGGCCTGGCGCGAATTTTTGTCCTTGTTTGGCGCTATTCCCGACCCTGGCCGGGTAGTGCGCGACGGGAATATCATCACCGGCGGCGGTGTTACGGCCGGGATAGATTTTGCTTTAACTCTAGCCGCCGAGCTCACCGATCCGACCATCGCTCAATCCGTGCAGTTAGGCCTAGAATATGCCCCTGCCCCGCCCTTCAATGCCGGCACTCCCGATCGCGCCCCGGCCGATGTCCTGGCTCGGGTCCGCAGTCTGATGGCAAAAACAGCCAGCAAACGGCGGGCGGCGTTGGAGCGATGCGCGCTATTAGTGAGAAGTGAAAAGTGAAAGGTGAAAAGTGATTGTGTCAATTCTAGCTTATGACCACTCCTCGCATCGGAATTATCGGTGAATTCAATCCGAACAATCCAACTCATCTAGCAACGAACGCCGCGCTCGCGCATGGCTTTGCCCGGCGTGGAATAAAACCCGTGATCGAGTGGCTTCCCACCGACAAGACATTTGATCTTAACCAGTTCGACGGTTTTTGGTGTAGCCCAGGCAGCCCGTATAAAAGTTTGGAGGGCGCCCTTGAGATGATTCGCCGGGCGCGACTGAAGGCGAAACCTTTCATTGGGACCTGTGGTGGGTTTCAACACGCCGTTCTGGAGTTTGCGCGCAACGTGTTAAGGATAAAGGATGCAAAGCATGCCGAATATGACCCGTATGCCTCTAACGCGTTTGTTCGGCCCTTGAGTTGTTCATTGGTGGGAAAGAAGTTGGCAATCCGGCTGAAACCAGGGAGCCAGGCAGCCACTTTCTATGGAGCCACTCACGCGGTTGAGTCCTACTATTGTAACTTCGGCCTCAACCCCGAATATCGGGAGCCGCTAGAGTCTGTTGGATTAGTTATATCCGGTTGGGACGACACGGAGGCCTCTCCACCGGCCGATCCCGGAACGGCGGAGGCGCGAGTCATTGAGTTGCCGGATCATCCATTCTTTGTGGCTACATTGTTTGTTCCACAGACTGCCTCTACACTGGAACGTCCGCACCCGCTGATTACGGCGTTTTGCGAAAGCATGATTTCGTAGAAAAACAGCTCCGTAGGAGCGACATCTTTACAGCAACGGCACCATCATACGCGCGGTCAGCTCCGCTACGAGCGGCATCTACTAGGGGTGGGCGCACGAAACGGAGAGTATTCCGTTAACGGAATACTTTCCGTTTCGTGTGATGACCCCATGAAGCCTCATCTATCGTTTCTTGGACTCTATCGTTGAAGTTCGGTTCGACGGACGTAACGCGCACGATTCTGACGGAAAACTAAAGATCCTCTGAAATCCATTTTACCGAAGGTGCAATCTTGAACTAAGCGCTGCCCGACTACCAGTCGCGCAGAAGGTCAACATGTAACTCCGGCTTATGCGCCCTGTCTTCCTGCAGCCTCCCGTTTTCACGGATACGTAACCGCCTAGGGACCGCTTTAGCTAGATTGGTCAGACTGCTGCTCGACCATGCAGACGCAACACACCGCGTTGCATCGCGCTGCGGCTATTCATGCATTTCCTTCCTCGTTATCTTCACGTTTCACACCACAACCATTTTGCTAGTTCGACTACCCCTGACAAATCAGGCGGCCGCTAACAAAAAATTCTTATTCCACCGACAAGAATCGTCACTCAGTCGCCGTTGCTT
>JAFAIO010000315.1 GCA_019236675.1 Verrucomicrobiota bacterium | reverse complement strand
AAAATACCTTCGGTGTAGACGAAGTGACGGACGCAATCAATACCAACGGCGGGGTATTTTCCAACGCCTTCTGGCTTGCGCTCGACGGCTTCAGCATAAATACCTTTAAATCCTTTGGCGTAGGCATACCCACGGTATCAGGGTCGTTTTTGGGTCTGACCGGGATTAAGGTAGCGCCTTCGCCACAGATGCCCGGTGGACCTACTCCGGCTCAGCCGTTTCCGGTCTACGAAGACCCGAATAACCCGTCCCTCGTACAAAGGATCAGATACTCTTTTGATATCATTTTTACGGATACGTCGGCGTTTCCCTCGAGTGGTAATCAGGAGTACCCGCTGAACACGACTTTTACTATTGGCGGTGTAACTGTACCCGGTGTTCACTCACAGGATACGGTTGATTTTGAATTGGTGTCCGGCGCTGACCCTTACTTCTCAAATATCGACCCTGCTAATAACGATGCGGTTTCTTATTTAAGCCAAGATTTGCGGGTGTTTACTATTACCCAGGGAGCGTCAGGATTGCCTAATGACACTAATGCTCCTACGTTTTCAGCCAGTCAAACCGCACACGAATACCTTCAAGCGTTTCTCGGTTATCTAAACGATTCCAGTGCCTATACAACCCCCGTCCTGAGCAGCTCCTCCGATCCGTTAAACGGCTTACCGGACCAGGCAGGATACGAGACTGGGGAAACATCGGTAACTCCGTTGAATGGCAACGAAAAGAATTACAATTTTGCCATAGCCAGAGTGCGCCTGAGAAGCGATCAGCAGGGCTCAGCGGGAGAAGCGACTAATGTAAGGGTATTTTTTAGGCTCTGGGTCGCTCCATCGTTTGATACTGACTTCCAGCCCTACACCACTTACCCGAGCAATCCCGGGTACCCGGCTTTGCCGACTAATCCCTTACCCTCGTCGGCCAGCCTGCCACCGGATCCCACTGGGGCTGGCATCCAGACAGTTCCGTTTTTTGCTACGGATAATGGTACCAACGATTATAATCCAACTTTTACTAACCCGAATATCAACAACAATATACAAACTATCGAAGTCCCAGTTATATCCGGTCGGGATAGCGTATGGGCCTACTACGGTTGTTATCTTGACGTGTATGACTCCAATAATAATAGTTTGTATCCGGGCACACACCACTGTTTGGTGGCTCAGATCGCTTACGACGGAGCCCCGATTAACTATTCAAGCTCTGTTACCACATACCCGGGCAATTCGGATAAGTTGGCGCAGCGCAATCTCCAGATTACATCGTCAGGCAACCCGGGGCCGGCATCGACTCACCGAATTCCGCAAGCATTTGACACGCGTCCGAGTCCACCTTTCCGCGATACCAACGGCAGCCTGGTCAACAATCCCGATGAGTTGATGATCGATTGGGGGAATACGCCTCCCGGCAGTGTCGCTCATATTTACTGGCCCCAGGTAAAAGCCGCCGACGTGGTGCAACTGGCAGCAGAGATATATGGGACGCATCTGCTCACGGCCTCCGAGACAAATACTATTACTTGCAAGGTGGTAAATGGAGTAACGTATATTCCTATACCGTCCGCGGCAGGCAAACAATTTGCAGGCCTTTTGACGGTCGATTTACCAAGGGGGATCACCAGGGGACAACTGTTTAGAATCACCGTTCGCCGGCTAACCACGGGGACGATACCCATAAGGGACGAGATTAATACGGTGGCATATTCCACAAACGGCAAATATGCCAAATGGCGTTATGTGACCGGTGCCTTCCAGGTCACTATCCCGGTCACAACAGAGGAGGCGATGCTTCCCTCTGATGAAAACACTCTGGCTATCATGAAATGGCGGCTCGATAACATGACGCCCGAATACAGGTGGTACCCAGTTGTGAAAAAATATATCGCGTATCTTTCAGCGCGAGTTGACGGCGCGGGTGGTTACGCTGCCGGTATTATGCCCTCTCAGACAGGCATCCCGATTAAAATAAAACCGCAAACTGAATATGAAGAATACACCGGCAAAGTGTGTGAAGTGATCTACGATTGCTTCGCCGATTTTGAAGGTTTTGTTCTGGCGAGCTGTTGCGCCAGGCATTCCTTTAAGAGCTGCGAAAGAGCGATCGGCGAGATTGCCTTACTCTCGTGCAAGGAACGCTTGCTGGTATCCGTGTACGTAGAAAAGGGAAACCATAATAGAATAGTCAGGATGATAGTCAGAGGCTGAGCTCGATTATCGGGCGGGGGCGCATGGATCGAGAGGCAAGCTGATGCTACACCACAAAAATCGAGCTCACTGCTTGCCTCCGCCTGGCGGGTTTGGATCGTGAAGGATAACGGTGACGAACTTCCAGCCGCTCTCCGTTTTGTGGAGCACGTAGGTTATACCCACGCGCTCCAGTTGCTGGCCAGCAGTGTCGTGTCGCACCGCTACCCCAGCAATTAATGCGGCGGATGAACTGAGCGACTTGGCGTAATCCAGTTCGAATTCGCTCCGGCCATAGCCTTTCCCTCGCAGACCTTCCATCACCGGCCCAAAAACAAACACGAGCGCTGCGTGATTAGGTATCGGGATCACTCCTTGCGGCCCGACAAGCAACGAAGGCTCGTTAAAGTACGGTAGAATCGTCCGGACATTCAGCGTGCTAAAGTCGCGATAGTAATCGGCGATGACTTGGTTCACAGCTTCGTTGGCCATGGATCGATTATACTTTTGCCCGCTTCTATGCGCACAATACGGAAAGATCACAAAGATCACAAAGATAACCTTGCCGTATCTTCAGGACCAGGTCGTCAGGGTTGTACAGAGCCGGAAGTGCGTAGGTATAATCGTCTTCCTCTAAATCTGTAGGACGGTCAGTTCTTCTGTCTTTGTGACCTTTGTGATCTTTCCGTATTGTGATCTTGAGGGCGGAACCCAACGGGACCCGAATCACTCCTCGCCTTTTGATGGCGTGTGGGTCAAAGCCTGGAGAGCGATGGCTACGAATGTAACCCCATGGGTGGCGCCAAACAAAGCAGTACACATGGCCAGAATCTTTGCTGGCACCGTGGCAGGAACTATATCGCCGTAGCCGACGGTGGTGAACGTGATTACCTCAAAATAGAGGTAATCGATCAACGGGCGGCTTTGGGCCGCGGACGGGTCTGAGATACGCGGCAACAGATCGTATTCGAAGGGGAAGACGGCTAAAACGCCGCACAGAAAAACAGACCAGAGAAGGTACCCGATCCAAACGAAAATTGGCTCTCGTCTGGTGTGGCGCAGGTAGTTGAAAACCGTACGCACTGTTATCCCGTACATCACAAAAACCGATGCGAGTCCGATATAGAGGAAATAGTAGGTCCTCGAACCAAGGACAGTTCGCTCGATGATGGGCGGGATCAAAATCGCGATCCAAAAAATAAGGAGCTTCAGGATCGCCCAGATTGAATAGTGTCGGTTGGTTTCCAATTAAATCGGTGTCGGCTAGCACGCGTTTTTTGCGAAAGACGCCGCAATCAAATCCCGATCATACCGTACCCTCCGGGACGGGTCGTGGGGGACGTTTTTCCAGGCACCTCGTGCCAGGCTACTTTCATTCAGTCCCTCCGGGACACAAGACCAAAAGCGGATGAGCGATTCCGCGCCGGCAACCGGCGCCAACGGCAAACCTTTCGAGGACGAGGACGACGACGAGGACGAAGAACGTCCAACCGCCAACCGCTAACTGCTTACTGCTAACCGTTCAACCGGCTCTTACGGTATCCGTAGCCGAAATAGATTGCCAGGCCGATCGCGAGCCAGATTAGGAGACGGACCCAGGTGGGGGGCGGTAAAAACACCATCTGAGCGAAGCAGAGGATGGCGCCGACTATTGGCACAAAAGGAACTAACGGTGTCTTGAATAACCGCGGTACGTCCGGACGGGTCGCACGTAGTACCATCACACTGATACAGACGATCACGAAAGCGAGCAAAGTTCCGATGGAGACTAACTCGCTGAGTACACCGATCGGGAACAGACCGGCTAAGGTGGCGGAAACGATCCCGGTAACCGCAGTGGTAACATGCGGAGTCCGAAAAGTTGAATGGACCTTTGTGAAGACCTTCGGCAATAGCCCGTCTACGGCCATCCGATAGAAAATTCGCGGCTGTCCCAAGAGGAGCACCAGGATTACCGAAGTAATGCCGGCTATTGCCCCCAGTTCGACCAGGGGCCGCAGCCAAGCGACGGCCGGGCCGATTTGCTGAATCGCATAAGCAACCGGCGCCGCTACATCGAGTTGTTTGTAGTTAACCACGCCGGTTAAAACCAGCGATACCAGCACATAAAGAATCGTGCAGATAAGAAGTGATCCCAGGATTCCCATTGGAAGATCACGTTGCGGTTTCTTGGTTTCTTGGGCGGCGGTGGTTACAGCATCGAACCCGATGTAGGCATAAAAAATCACCCCTGCTCCGGCCATGATGCCGGTCCAACCGAATTGGCCGAAACCAGTACTGGGTGGGATGAAGGGCACCCAGTTCGAGGGCTGGACGTAATGGAAACAGAACACCAGGAAGAGTATAATGATCGCCACTTTGATCGCGACAATGATGGCGTTGACGGCGGAGGATTCGCGGATGCCGAGGATCAGGAGCAGGGTAACGGCTAAGACAATCAGAACTGCAGGTAGATTGAGAATAGCGCCCGAAGCTACCCAGCCGTCCTTGAACAATAGGGGTGCATTAGCTAGCGCCGCTGGAAAAGGGATTCCGATACCGGAAAGGAACGAAACCACATAAGCAGACCAACCGACCGCAACTGTGGCCGAACCAACTAAATATTCGAGAATCAAGTCCCAGCCAATGATCCACGCAAAGATTTCTCCGATGGTTGAGTAAGCGTAGGTGTAGGCGCTGCCGCAAAGTGGGATCATCGATGCTAATTCGGCGTAACAAAACCCCGCGCAAAGACAACCGAGCGCCGATATGATGAATGACAGGACGATGGCGGGACCAGCATGTTCAGCGGCTGCGGTCCCTGTGATCACGAAAATTCCTGTGCCGACGATGCAACCGATACCCAATAGCGTGAGCTGCAGGCCGCCCAACTCACGACGAAGCGGATTTTCCTCTGTAGTCGTCGGTTCTACCGGTTTTAGGCGGAGTAAGTCCATGGTTTAGCTAATGCTATTTCTTCTTCAGCTGAAATTGATTTCCATGCGCTGGGAGCGGGTGAGCGCTGCTCCGAGAACTAGCAGCTTCAGGGCCCTTCTCAAAGCATTTTCCAGGAGCGTTGCACAACATTTCTTAGCGCTGAATTTGACAAAACGCTGGTACATAACATGCTAGGCGGCAAAAAAATAGGTCACTTCATTGCCATTCGCCCTCCTCTGCTTCTTTTCCCTTTTCAGCGCAGTTTCGGTTTACGCTTCACCGTTCAAGACGATCGGCCTGGTCTCGGCTTGGGACCCGGAAATGAAGGCGTTGAAGCGAGCCGTATTGGCTCCGGGCGCCAATGTTCGAAACACGGAAATCGACGGCACGGTCTTTTCGGAGGTGCAACAGCGCGGCCGGCGCCTAGTCATCTGGATGAGCGGCGTCAGTATGATCAATGCCGCCATGTCGACGCAGTTGGCGATTGATCATTTTCATCCGGACGCAATTCTGTTCAGCGGGATTGCCGGCGGCCTCGATCCCTCTTTTCAGCCCGGCGACGTGGTTATTCCCGAGCGATGGATTCACCAAGCCGAAGCAGCCTGGCTAAACCGAGATCCGGAGCGGTCCGGCTCGTATGTCATCCCTGAATATTTTCGGCCACGCTATCCGAACTTCGGCAATATCTTTCCGGACGATGTCTGGGTCGTGCGGAAAGGCGACACAACACCGCATCGAGTTCATGCTTTTGCGATGGATCCAAACTTGTTCGATGCAGCTCGAGTAACCGCTCCAAAGGTCTCGATTCGCCGGCCAGACGGTAGTAAAGCCAACGTTGTGATTGGCGGCATCGGAATGAGCGGACCGATATTTTTAGATGATCGTTCTTTTCGTGATTTTGCATTTCAAAAATGGCATGCCAGGATCCACGAGATGGAAGGAACCGCAATCGCCCAGGTAGGATACTCTAATCGTGTCCCGATCCTGATAGTCCGAGGACTGAGCGACTTGGCAGGAGGCCAGAGAGGTGTGAATCAGGAGGAGAGAAATACTCAGTTGGCGGCCAGCAACGCCGCAGAAGTCACTGCTGAGATCGTCGAACAAATCGAATCCGCACAGTAAGAAAACGAACATTATGGAGTTAAAAAAATCCCAAATTGACAAGCCGCACGGCTCCCTGGGGCGAATGGCGCCGTTAATTGTAATGGCGATCGTGATCGCGGCGCTGGTTTACCTGTTCCTTAATCCGGCGCCGTTCATCAACCTGATGAAGTACGCGCAGGCCACAAGCCAAGGGAAGACGATGGCCCAGGCCAACGCTGAAGCTTCGGCATCCGCTTCAGCATCGGCCGCTGCCAGCGCTGTCGGCGAGCTGAAAACTCCGGATGATTTTCTCAACTTGTTGAAGGTGAATGCCAGCACTCTCTCGGACACAAACAAGAAGATATTAAACATCTTTAGCGATGAGCTGGACAAGATCACGAAAACTAAAGAAAAGGAAACGGTCGATTCCAACACTCAGGTGACGTTAATCTTTCAACCACTTGCTCAGGCTAAAACCGACGACGATCTGGCAAAGATCAGAGATGCAGCGATGCACCTGAAACAAAGTTCGGAGGACGCTGTCGGCGTTTTTCAAGACGTGCAAAATGAGTTAGCCAAGCGCTTGGCCGATATTGGAGTGGCCGATCCGCTCAATACCCAAGTGGCCGACGCTTTCGCTAAGCAAGGCAACGTACCCGATGATCTGAAAACGGCACAGAACACGAGCAAATTCGCCGACGCAACGGCCGCTTACGTCGATTTTCTGAAGGAGAGCAAAAATTCTTGGACACGTAAGCCTGACGGTACCCTTTCGTTCCACGATAAAGAAGCTGTTACCAAAGCCCAGCAACTCGGGAAAGCGTTCTCGGATGCCGCGGTGCAGGCCGGCTATCAGTTGAAGTAGGATAGGAGCTAGGAGCTGGGATCTAGGAGCTAGAAGGGAAAGCCGCAAGGTATCTCCACACTGCCCGGTATGAGGGTGCGGTAGGCGCTGCTAATCGATGGGACCTATGGGACTCATGGGACTTATGTTTTCATTTCCCGTTGGTCGTATGAGTCCCATAGGTCCCATCCGATTGCGGCGCGCAGGATTCGGGAACGCTCACGATCTGAGACGCCACACCACACTGTCCCTCCTAGCTCCTAGATTCTAGCTCCTAGCTCCTTCACGGCGATGTCGCCGTGCCGTAGGCCAGCCGATATACCTCCCGGTGTAAGGCAAAGCGGAGGCCAGGGTCTCGGAGCCGGGCTAAGGCGCTCAGCGATCGTTTCTGGGCTAACCGGGCAGCTATATCATATCCGATGAGATAGCCGATTCTCCCGGGAACTTCTCCGTTTTCGCTTTTGGCGAGAAAATGCGCAGCCGTGATGTCCTCGCGTGAGTCCAGACATAATAGGAGCCGTTTTGCTTCGGCCCGGACCGACGTGGGACCGTTTGTTGCTAGTCGAGGGTCAAGCAAGACGTCAGCCAACGATGCTCCGCTATTGAGTTGCTGGCTTGCATAGACCGCCAGTCCCTCCTGCCAGAGCAATCGATAGAGGGGCAAGTCGTCCGGATTTTTCGGCAACGGATTGACCTGGAAATGATAGAGATGAAAGAATTCGTGCGAAAGGATCACCGCCAACGGCGCATCGGTTCCATGGAAGCGGGCTAACCCGTCTAATCCTATTAGCAGCGAGTCCGGATGCTCGCTCGGGATCTTGGCATCGAACTGGAAGAGAGAGAGCATCAAGTAGATCTTGACCTTTCCCGGGGCGAATTCCGGGAAAGCCTGACAAAAACGACCGAGTATTGTTGGTTCCTGCTGCTCGAACAAAGCGTGCAACTTTCGAATCCCGGAAATGTATTCCGGCACTTTTGCCACGAAAGCCTTGACCTTCGCCGAATCGAAGTGCCAAAGGTGCTGATAAACTTCTGGTTCTCTCGCAAGAATCTGATTAGAAAAACGTTCAACCCGGGTGTCGGTGTCCCCGGACAAGCTGGTTACCAGGTGCAGCTCCTGGGGAATCAAATCGATGATCTCGGGCGACTCGCTCGCTAGTGCGCTCGCTAGAGCAAAAAAAAGCTGAACAATTACGGCGAAAAAGCCAAGATCGCGGTAGCTCATGGACGCCCATCTTTTAACAAACCAGATTTGGAGTTCTCTATCCCAGTTCTTTTCACAACTTGGGCCCTCGGTTTGGCTGCAAGCAGTTACTATCCTGTTAGCGGCCGTCATCGCTTTGGGAGGAGCGGTGATCGCAGCCAACGCCGCCTATCGAAACGTAAACAAGTCACGGTTCGAGCAGGCCGAAGCGGAACGCCAACGTAATCGGACATCTGATCGGGATCGAGTTTTAGGAACTCTGCACGCTCTACGCGAGGAGATTTTGCAGCTCTGGATAATTGTGGCCGAGGATCTGGGCGGGCCAATTGAAAATTTGGACCTCAAGCGAAAACCTTTGCCGTACTGGTCCTACAATCAGAGTTACTTCTCCGTGTTTGACCGTAATGCGGGCACAATTGGATTGATCGAGAATGATCAACTGCGTTCGAGCCTGGTGCGAACCTATATGTTCGCGAAACGTCTCGTTGATCAATACCAGGGCTATAACCGCATGGATGTTCGCGCCTCGACAAATGCGGCTCAACCCGCAAGCGGAGCCACCGCGGACACGACGTATGCTTTGCACGCTGGGGCGTTGACTCTGATTGAGTCTTATAACGCGCTGAAGAACAATATCGATCAGCTGCGCAATCTTCTCGACGCTGAGCTCGGGCTAAAGAAGACGCCGCTGCCATATATTGACTCAACCGAGGGTAAGCAGGCTGGAGCTAACCGGGGATAAGCCAAGGAATCGCGGCAATAAGACATTGCTGCATTTTTGTCATCGAGGTCAAAAAGTTGCCATTGACATGACCGCCGCCGGAGGCAGGGAGGGCACGGGTCGCCGCGCGCCGCGGGACGGAGATCACCCCGAGATCAGTAATATCGAATCCGCCTCGCTCCCGGACCCGGCGGATCGCGGGGACGCGATCCCTCCCGACGCGATATTCCGTCTAGCGTGAGCTCCACACGAAGTTCCCTCTCGAGGACGAGGACGACGACGAGGACAGCCTGCCCGACGTAGCCCAGGCTCTATGTTGTCACCCGCTCAAGGTCGGCCTCGCAAGCGAGGCGCGCTCCACAGGAGCACGGTGGCGAAGTTGGGAGAACGAAAGGTGGAGGCATTGGGAATTCGGCTCAATCTCAGCGGTTTTCTCCTCCACCGGGCCCAACTGGTACGCGACACGCTAACACCTCATCTTTTGCTTTTAAGTTTCAAGATGGATGTCCAGGTACCGTACATACCCGAAAATGCTCCGTTCAGCCCGGCGCAAAGAGCATGGTTGAATGGATTTTTGGCGGGGCTTTTTTCGCAGAAACCGGCCGAGGCTACTCAAGCGCCCAAGATTCGGGCCAATGTTTATTTCGGCACGGAAACGGGCAATTCCGAAGCAGTTGCAAAGCAGACAGCGAAATTTCTCCAAAGCCGCGGCTTCGAATCCCAGGCCGTTAATCTAAGTAAAATCTCATCCAGTGCGCTAGCCGGCGAAGCTTGTGCTCTCGTCGTTACCAGCACTTTCGGCGACGGCGACCCGCCGGACAGCGCCAAAGCGTTTTATACCGAGTTACAAGCACCGGATCACCCTCGCCTTTCCGAGCTTCGATATTCAGTGCTCGCACTCGGTGACCGGAATTACGAACGGTTTTGTCAGTGTGGAAAGGATATCGATGCTCGCCTTGAGGCGCTTGGAGGCCAGAGAATTTATCAGCGAGTGGATTGCGACGTCGATTATGAGGCAGCTGCAGAAGGTTGGCGAAATGGTGTTGCCACTGTCTTAGAAGCAGCTTCTCCAGCGCAATCGGCTAAGATTGAAGCCAAGGCAGCACCCCCTCCGGAGCCAACACGGGCTGTCCCGGATAAATCATCGCCAAGCGGAGAAACTGTCTACAACCGAAAACATCCATTCCTCGCCGCGGTGTCCGCCAATCGGCTGCTGACAGCGCCGGCCTCTGCAAAGGAAACCCGCCACTTCGAGATTTCCCTGGAAGGATCAAACCTATCGTATAACGCAGGTGATGCGCTGGGAATCTTGCCGTGCAACTGCCCGGATTTGGTCGAGCAGATCCTTAAGGCGCTAAATTGCGACGGCGAAGAGGCGGTACCGTCGCCTGAAGGAACTGAGGTACCGCTGCACAAAGCGCTGCTGGAGTTTTACGAGATTACCAAGATTCCCGTGGGTCTCCTAAAATGCATTGCAGAACGCAGCGCAGATCCTGGTTTACGACAACTATTAGAGCCGGCAGCCGTTAACCAGCTCAAGAGTTTTGTCAGCCAGAGAGAAATAGTGGACCTGCTACTGGAACATTCATCCACGAAAATCAATGCCAGCGAGTTTGTTTCCCACCTGAGAAAGCTGGCGCCGCGTCTTTACTCAATCGCGTCGAGTCCGGCAGCACATGGCCACTCGGTTCATCTGACCATTTCAATCGTTCGGTACGAAACCAATGGCAGAAAACGCAAAGGAGTTTGCTCCACGTTTTTAGCTGATCGAGCGCAGCAAAAAGTTGGGACTTTTGTGCATCAGTCCGCACATTTCCGCTTACCTGAGGATCAGACTAGACCGGTGATCATGGTTGGTCCCGGAACCGGAATCGCGCCGTTTCGTGGATTCCTGTACGAACGGGAGGCGATAGGCGCCGCCGGGCGCAACTGGCTGTTTTTCGGAGATCAGAAAGAGAGCACGGATTTCCTTTATCAGGACGAACTGTTCCGCTTCAAAAAGAACGGCCTCCTCACGCAGTTCAACACGGCTTTTTCACGGGATCAGCCCGAGAAGATCTATGTTCAAAAGAGGATGCTGGAAAACGCGGCGAAACTATGGGCATGGCTGGAGGAAGGCGCCCACTTCTACGTGTGTGGCGATGCCCAAAGAATGGCGAAAGATGTCGATGCCGCTTTGCACACGATCATAGAGCAGGCTGGCAATAAGTCTAAGGAAGAGGCCGATGCCTATGTCAAAAGGCTAAAGGCGGAGCATCGGTATCAGCGGGATGTGTATTGAGAAGGAGTCAGGAGCTGGAATCTAGGAGCTTGGAGCTTGGAAGGGCGGTCTTATCCCGAAGGGATTAAAGGACTAAGCCCGGGGTTTTAACCGGTTTAACCCCGGGTAGGGAAAAAAAGCGATCCGCCCTGAAGGGGCGGCAGAGCGCAATGTGATGCGATCAGGTGTCAAAACCGGGTCCGAAATGAAATCTCTACCGCCCCTTGTGAGGGCGGACGCATTTTATCGCGTGTCCCCGGGGTTAAAACCCCGGGCTTAGTCCTTTAATCCCTTCGGGATAAGAGACAAGCCTTTCGGGAGCCTGGCTTCGCAAAGCCTACGCGCGCCCGCCCTCGCCCCACCATTCTTGGAACAGCCACTGGCAACCGACCTCCGAACACGCTAAGCGTTTCGAGTGAACGATGTTGTCTTTTTTGCTAGATCCGCCGGTATCGTTGCTTTTCTAACTTGTATCCTGACTTCACACGCCGTTGCGGACGATAGTCTCGTCTTTGATTTTGGCCCACCGCGAAAGTTCTCTGGATTCGGGGTCCAGCTCTGGCCTGCCACGAGTCATTTAGCCGAACGCGATGCCTTATTGCGCGACCTGCACTGCAGGTTCGTGCGCGTCGGCTTCACTTCGAGACTCACAGACGAACAATTAAAGAACCATATGTCGGTCGCAGAGATCTCGTCGGCGATCAACAAGGCTGCCGACGCCGATGAGACAACCGTTTATTCGCAACTGCACGACGAGATCAACCAACTGCGCCTCAAGTTAGATCTGGTTTTCTGGCAGGTACCTTCAACCTGGTGCATCAGCAGTGGTGACAGCGAGTTCAGTCACGCCAGGATCAACCCGGATAACATCCAGGATTACGCGAATTGGATCGCGGCCCACCTGTTATATGCCAAGCGCCTGCGACTGCTGCCGAGCACGATCGAGTTGATCAATGAACCGGATAGCGCGGCTGGCACCCAATTTTCGCCGGAACAATACGATGCCTTGGTGTTTGCCACCCGCGCGACCCTTGATAGGACGGGGCTAGCGGGGGTTGGGATCGAAGGGCCTGGTGTAGCCTCCGCGTCGACTGTCGAGGCTTACACCCAAGTGCTGGAACGAACCGGGCATATCTCCCTTTTGGCACAGCTTTCCTGGCACGACATGGACACCGTCAGACGGCCGGAGCCAGCTGGATTTTGCGGAATCCCGTTGGGGTTATTGGCGAAAGCTCATCAACTACCGATCGCGATCACTGAATTCAGCAGCGAGAACCCGCAATGGGAACGGTCCCCTTACGATTCCGGCCCGCGAAACCGCGGCGACAATAATGCCGCTGATTCACCTGATTTCGCGGTTTCAGTAGTGGCCGAAGCAATTAAACTAGTCGGGGACGGCGCCAATTCATTGTCTTATTGGCAGGCAGAAGATCCGGCCTGGACCCAGGACGCTTTTGGTCTTCTAAACGAGGAGGGACAACGCAAACCGGCTGCGGCCGCCCTCCAGATGTTCTCGGAACTCATCCCGCCAAACTGCGATGTCGCCAAGCAGAAACAGCTTACCTTCGGCCTGGCGTCGGTTTGTGTACGTACTGAGCGCGACTGGGTACTGGCAACCGCGAACTTGAGCCAGGACTCCAGGAAGATCGATGCCCGTATTGTGAACTCCCCGTTTCCGACCAAGGTCGTTTCGGGACGCCGATTCGATTCCCACGGAGCAACTCCCCAGCTTGTCCCGGCTTTCACCTTTACACTCGACAGCTCAGAGCTCAGCTTTGATCTGCCGGCCCGGAGCGTGATGGTGTTCGTCTTGCGGTAGGGGCAGCACTCGATCGGGGAAATAGTATTCAGTATTCAGTATTCAGTATTCAGTAAGCAGCAAGCGGTAAGCAGTAAGCAGTAAGCAGTAAGCAGTAAGCGGTAAGCGGTAAGCAGTTGGTCGCGAACATCTTCTGTACTGATTACTGACTCACTGATTACTGACTACTTGAGAGGGCGCGCTGAGCTCGTTCATCCATTCGAACCGTGATAAATAGCCACATGCTTGCCATTCCCCACTCTATCGCCGACGGCGGGCGAATCGCGCTCGCGCCGGTCCAGGCGAGCCAGGTAAAGGAACTCTATGAAGCGATCACCGAGTCGAGTGCCGAGCTTTCGCCTTGGATGGAATGGTTGCATCCCGACTATTCGATAGCCGAGACAGAGCAATGGGTTGCGCATTGCCAGAAGGCCTGGGAAGCGGATTCCAGTTTCGGCTTCACAGTTGTTGAGCAACAAACCAATCAAATACTGGGAGGATGCGGCATCACTTTTGACAGGCCGGCGCATCGCAACGGCTCCATCGGTTACTGGATCAGAACTTCCCGGACCAAACAAGGTTTCGCGGCTGAAGCTGCCTCACTGCTGGCGCAATTCGGTTTTGCGCAGCTCGGGTTGATCAGGATCGAGATCTTCGTTGCTGCCGGCAACGTCGCCAGCCAGCGGGTCGCTGAGAAAGTAGGCGCGCTTAGAGAAGGATTGCTCCGCAATCGATTACTGCTCCGGGGCCAACCGCAGGATGCATATGTGTTCTCCCTGATCCCGTAAAGAGATTGTCGTACTCGTCCTCGTCCTCGAATTGGTGCGCGCTGTTCAATGGCATCCTAGGGAGAGAGACAAAACGTTCAGGCGTGGGACGGATGGGACTTATGGGACAAATGGGACTTATGTGTCGGCGCGTGCGACCCCTAACCGACAAACCGGCGCTCGGACAAACCCAACTCAAATCGAGGACGAGGACGACGACGCGGACGAGGACGATATGGGAACGCTAACTGTTAACCCTACCCTACCATGCCGCCTCGAGGATCGCTTCTAGCTCGGGCAGGGTTAGCTCGATCGGGTTCGCTTTCGTGCTACTGGCTTTGGCTGTTTTGCTGGCGATCTCGGAGATTGCTTCTCTTGGTATCCCAAGCGACGACAGGGCCGGCAGGTTTAAGGTTTTGCTGACATCGGTTAGCCATGCCAATCCATCGGTAGCAAGCGCATCTGGCGAACCCGTCAGCAGACGACCGATTTCGTCGTACCGGGCTAAGGCGATTGAATCCGGCGCGCGGAGCCGCAGAGCGCGAATATTGGCGTCCACAACGAATCGCAGCAGAATTCCGCAGATCAACCCGTGGGATACACTGAACATTCCGCCAATCGGTCCGGCGAACCCATGGACTGCTCCTAAGCCGGAGTTTGCCAGAGCCAAGCCTCCAAACAAGCTTGCCAAGGCCATTCCCTCTCGTGCAGCGAAATCTTTGCCGTTCTGTACGACCGCAGGCAGCGAACGGGCGACTCGAGGAATCCCTTCCCGGCAAAGGCCATCCGTTGCCGGATTGGCTCGTGAGGAAACCAGAGGCTCGATGAGCTGTGTCAAGGCATCCAGACCGGTTGCAATCGTGACCTTGACTGGAAGCGAATAGGTAAGCTCGGGGTCGACTAGCGCAATCCGCGGCAAAAGGAAGGGGCTGCGCAAGCTGACTTTGACCTGATGCTCTAGGGACGCGATCACTGCATTCTTGGTCACCTCTGCGCCGGTACCCGCTGTGGTGGGAATCGCCACACATGGTAATCCAGGTTTCGTCAGCGGGTTCCCTCGACCGATCACTTCCAGATAGTCGAGAATATCACCCGTGTTAGTGGCAAGCGCGGAAATCGCTTTGGCGGCGTCGATCACGCTACCGCCGCCAATACCGATAACGAGCGTAACTTCTCTCGTTTTCGCTTCTGCGACGCCCTTGGCTATGTCTTCGGTCGTAGGCTCATTCCGGACCGGGTACAAAGTGATCGTCGATTGGGCCAACAGCCCCTCAATGGAGTGGGCTCGATCAGGGTTGGCTCCGTGTGCGATGAGAACCCGGCTCCCGAAACCGGAAACCAACTGTCCCAGCCGGGCTAGGCTGCCTTTGCCAAAAATAATCTTTTCCGGAACCGATAGCTCAAAGCTCACGGCAGAAATTCACCACAGAGACACAGAAGGTCAACGAGCGGCAACGCCGGGAGCGCCGAGAACGAGCGGGAACGTCCTACTAGCAGCTCCGTTCCCGACGATCCCGGCGTTTTTAATCTGGTTCGATGGCCCGATAGATTTGGCGGGTTCTCTCGGTCACGAGGAAAGCGGGAACCGCGTCTCGCCACTTGCCGTAATGAGGAGTGGCTCGATGAGCTTCAATCGCCTGTTCATCGCGATAGAGCTCAAATAGCACGAACCGGCTCGGATCATCGACCTGTTGAATGACGTCGAATCGAACCACGCCCGACTCTTTGCGACTGTTTCGGGCGTTCTCTTTCGTTTCCGCAACGAATTGGTCCAAAGACTCGGGCTTAACCTGAAGATGTACCACGACGGCAACCATAGAAAAGGAATTCACCACAAAGACACAAAGGACACAAAGAAAAGTAAGCAGTAAGCCGTAAGCGGTATGCCCATAACGGAAATTCCTACTGATTAGGGGCTGACCGCTTACTATTTAATGCTTACGTTCGATTTGTTTCCAAACAGCAGCCCCGACGAGGTCCTCGGGGCTACTGTGGACTTCAACAGAAACTAACAAGCCTCAATCTATAGCCACCAATTCCCGGCTTAGTCTTTGGGTACTTGTCTAACTTCAACTCTCCAACGTTGGCCGGTCTGTTTATCAAGATAGACTTCTTTGTGGCCTTTCTTCTCGATCAGTTGGAACCGGTCGGGCTGATCTAGATCTCGGACAAAAGTATCGACGGTCGGTTGTTCGATTGTAACTGTCCTTGTTATTACTCCTCTCGCCGGCACGACCGGCGCGTTCAACGCTACGGTTTGCTCTCGTACTACAGAGCCGGTTGGCTCAAGATAGAGCACCTCGTTATCCGTGTTTCTACGCACGGTCACTTCATATAATCCATTCTGGTCTTGGTATACCCGGGTGACTCGCGAATAATCTGGAATATTCGTCTCGCGAATAACCGCTGTCCGCACCGCTTGAGGTAAGGTTACGAATTGAATTTCGTCCCCAAACGCCACCGTGGTGATTCCTAACCCAACGACCGTCGCTATGATGAGAATTTTCGCTTTCATAGTCCTAAGCTTATGGGACGAAATCGGGAAAAGGTTTATTCACCGAACGATGGCGTATGACATTTCAGCGTTCGGCGTTCGGTGTTTAGCGTTTGGCGTTCGCAACTCGATCTCCCCAACCGCAAACGGTGTACGCCGAACCCTGAGCGCCAAACGGTGATGACTTGCACAAACTCGGTTTTCATCGCAAAAATCCAGGAAAATGCCGGATTCGGTCGGCATCGCCTTATCAGATGGACTCCTTCAATACAGGAACATTAGATACCGGGCTGCGGATTCGTGTCTTTGAACCTCGCCGGGACTCAGCCCGATGCCAGGAAATCTATACCAAAGTCCGCGCTTCGACGTTTTCGTGGGTAAATCCCAAAAGATTCAAACCGAGTGATTTCGGTCCGGACACTCTGGGGGAATCGCTATTGGTTGCGGATCACTCGATGAATGGGGTCATCGGCTTCGTGGGAATCTGGATGCCAGAAAATTTCATTCATCACCTTTACGTATTACCGGAGTTCCACCGGGTTGGCATTGGCCGAGCTCTGCTCGATTCGGCGCTCAGAACTATTTCCAGACCAGCTAAACTAAAATGCCAATCGGCTAACAAAAATGCGCGCGAGTTTTATCAGCACTTGGGCTGGAGGGAAGGTGAGCAGGGACACGATGAAATCGGACGCTGGATCGAGTTTATTCTCTACTAGGAGTTAGGAGCTAGGAGGGGCGGGGGTGTGCAAGGTCAGGCTGGCTCTTGTGGAGCGCTGCCTCGCAAGCGAGGCCGATGAGGTCGGACACCTGGTGGGGCGAGGCTCCCGCACGGCCGATACGCAAAGCCAGGGCGAAGAAACGACCTGGATACCAAGCGCCACGTTAGGCCTGTAAACTCGCCGAGCCGCGGGTCTAGGATGTGGCACCACATAAAGTGAGAACACGCGATATGTCCGCGGCTCGGCGAGCGTCTTGGTGTAGCCACCCGAAGCAAACCCTTCGAACACATCACCTCCGGTAAAACCGTTAGGTCTTTCGGGAGCCCGCCTTCGCCAAGCCTACGGCGCGGCAGGCCCTCGCCCCACCAAGTCTCCGACCGCATCGGCCTCGCAAGCGAGGCAGCGCTCCACAAGAGCCACCCTCACCTTGCACGCCCACCCCGTCCTAGCTCCTAGATTCTAGCTCCTCGCTCTTCCTGCGGCCGTTCCTTCTACATACCGACACGCTTCTCGGAAGCCGAGGCGGTGATAAAGCCTCGTTGCGGGGCTTTCGGGACTAACGTTCAGGCCGATGGTCTGGATGCCTTCTCTAACCAGGGCGTTAACGACCGCGCTGGTCACACGGCCTCCCAGACCTTTGCCGCGATAGGCGGGAAGACAAAAAACATTCCCAATGGCAGCAACGCCCTCACGCCGGTTGATCAAATGCGTTCCCGCTGCTGCCACCAACCGGCCGTTGCAACGGGCTCCAAAGTAGATCCCTTCTTCCACCTGAGCGGGCAAAAAGAAGGTTCCTTCTTTTTCCTTCCCGTCGCGGCAATTGTAGAGCTCGACTAATTCATTCAATTCGTTCGCTGAAATGATTTCAGTGCCGGCGAATTCCGCCAAGGCGGCACTCCGGAGGATCATCCTCTGCATCATCTTCGTCGTTACTCGGTGATAGCGTGCACACACTAAGTCTAAAATCTCAGGTCTAATATGCAGATAAAGCCTTGGAGGCAGCGGAGCCTGATCGAGAAGCCGTTCTAAGGCCATAGCGGCGCCAATGGCGAAGAAAACGGGAGGATCAAAGGCTCGATAAAACAATGTCAGGGCGGATGGATTAACCGCACTGAAGCGCCACTCACAATGCATAACCTCCGCCAGCGCCAGATCACCCAAAGCGTACAGACTCCATTCCCTATCGCGATTCAGGATCTCGCGGATACGGGGCAAGGAGTCAGGGTTGAAGGAACCGCCGGGAACAGCCGTCTCACCTGTCACTTTTCGCCGCTCCTAGCCTCGCTTGCACCTTGCGATAGCATTCTAAGAAACCAGACGCAAAATCCCCAGGACGGCTTTCGATCCATTCGTCAACGATCCCTAACGGAAAGAAACCGCCGGTTTCTATCTCCCGTTCGTTGAGGTCGACAATTTCTTCGGCTTGGGCCAGGTAAACGCTTATGAATTCCTGACCTGTCTTTTCCGAGGCTGTAACCCGGGCGATCTCTACGGGTTCAGCGATCAAGCCGAGCTCTTCGCGCACTTCCCGGCCAGCGCATGCGTCGTAGGATTCTCCCTCGTCGACATGCCCGGCTGCGCTAGAATCCCATTTCCTGGGGAAAGTATCTTTACGGTAAGAACGCCGTTGTAGAAACACTTCGCCGGCGCGGTTCAGCACGAGAATATGGACTGCGCGATGCAAGAGCTTCTGAGAGTGGACGGTTGCCCGGTCGACACCTCGGATTGGGCGATCTTGCTCATCCACGACCTGGAGACTCTCTCTCGGATCCACGGCTGCCGCTCGAGGCGGCGGCACGACGGCCTCAGCTCGAGGTTGGCCTAAGCCCTCGGGCCGAAGATCGCGGTTCGCCACCGAGCAAAAATCCCCTAGGCGCATTGCTAGATTGACCCAGGCCTCGGGCGATAATTCTTCCGCCCGCGAGAGTCCGCTAAGCCCGCCGGCCGCCAGGGCTTCTTCTACCGCTCGCGAGGGCACCAATTTTGAGAGCGTATTCGTCAGCTTCTTCCGTCTTTCCGAGAATCCCGCCTTCACGACTTTCTCGAACCGCTGCTCACCGATCTCCGGCACATCCTCTGGTCGCTTTTTTCTAAGCTCGATTACCAGGGAATCGACCTCTGGCCGTGGGAGAAATACGCTCGGGGGGAGGACCCGCAACCGTTTGATGTGCCACCGGCGTTGCAGCAAAACGGAAAGCGAACCGTACTCGCCGGATCTGGGAGAAGCTGTGACACGGTCACCGACTTCCTTCTGGACGGTCAATACCATGCGAGAGATTGGGCATGGCTCAGCGGAGAAATGGAACAGCAGAGCTGTCGATACGTAGTAAGGCAAGTTGCCGACCAACTTAACCTCGCCTTTACAGAAAAGAGCCCGTTTATCGTATTGAAGCGCGTCGCCCAGCTTGACCTCCACGGAGGGTTCACTGAACCGCTCCTGCAGAAACGAAGCGAACAAACGGTCCTTTTCGAGCAAAGTTGCCGACACCCGATCGAGGGGCAACCACTCGGTCAGAGCACCCAGACCAGGGCCGATTTCCAAGACGTGTTCGCCCTCCTGCAGTTCGAGGCATTCAACAATCCAACGGGCGAGATTATTATCGTGTAAAAAGTTTTGCCCGAGCGATTTACGTGGTGAAGCTTTCAACTTCTCCAGCGTTGACATGATTTCGGAGATCTTCACTCAGCTCAACTCGATCGGAAGCCACTTGCTACCACGTTTTCCTCCAAAAGAGGGAATTTTTTAACAAGTTATTCACACCCCTTTGTCACGGTCGCGGGTCTTTGTCTCGGCCTGTTTCGCGTCTTCTAAATCCGCGGCTCCTCGCTTTCTCCAGCGCTTGAGGCGCCGGCCAAGGAAGCGGCGAACGTCGGCGAGTGCCAACCCGTCGATGAAGTAAGAGGTCGCCGCTCGTCCGATTCCATACGTACCGGCAGCGGCGATCCCTCCGGAGATGGCATTACCCCAACCGGGCAAAACTTTGACCGCTGCTCGGGCACCTTCGCGAAAGACCATCCCGACGCCTATATTCATTCCCAAGGCGCCCACGAATTCAGCGGCAGCCCTTAAACTGAGCTCACGGCCGCCGATGTGCATTACACCGGCCACCATCGCGAACTGCAACGTGGTTAAAACTGGAAAATCCGCTAAAGGGATCGGCTGCGCACCAACGGCGGCACAGATCGCCGTCACCGATCGTACCAGACGCATCGATAGCTCAGTCTGTAGCTCTTTGGCTCCAACCAGACGCGCCATGTCAACTTGCGCTTCATCCGGCAATTCCCGCGCCAATAAATCACCTAACATGCGAATGTTTCGTCTTTCGTCGCGCTCCGGATCAAGGGTACCGTCCTGACGAAACCGGACAAAGGAAGATACTGCCACAGCTCGGACAAAGTGAGAGGCGATCCCTCCTTGACCGCTGAGCCATGACTGTAGCTCCAGACGGCGTTTATCAACGGCTTCCTGTGGAATTGTTGCCGGGAAATCGATGACACCGATCAGCGGGACCTTGCGATCGTAGCGCTCGCGAACAAAGTCCAATACCCGAATGGTGTGTTCATTGTAGGCAAGAAGGTTGCCCGGCGTATTTCCATCTACCAAGAACAGACAGAGGTCGGGCGCTTCCTCCGCAAGAACATTCGTCAGATCAGCCCAAGACCGACTGCTTTGATTTAGCTGGCGCGCGTCTAGTACGCGGAACCCACCTTTGACTTTCTGTTCGTAACTGACCCAGCCTGCGCTCTGGTTGGAATCAATCAATTTAAGCTCGGAACCGAGTAGCGCCGACAAAAGGGCGGAGGCATTCGCGGATGCTTGACCAAGTAAAGCGAGGCGGGCCGGGCGTTGGGCGATAAAGATCTGCTTGATCGGCCGCAGCTCGTTCAGCACCGCGCTTTGCAACGGCCCAGGAAGACGGCCGACCAAAGCTTCTATCTTCTCGTAGATGTTAAGCAACAACTGCTGGTTCATGGGAAGCACTTCGTTCTCGTCCTCGTCGTCCTCGTCCTCGAATCCGGCCGCGCGGAGTATCGGAGTGTTGGAGTTTCGGAGTACTGCACTTTGTCTGAACTACAGCCCGCGCCGGGCGGGTATAAGGTAGCAAACGGGCGGCAGCAATCGTGTGCTGGGACCGAAACGTAACGATTCACTCGAACGGCACCTATTAATTCCACCGCTATATCCGCGAGCTAGCCCTGATCAAATCGGCCGCCCTTACAGGGCGATCATCGGATTCGGCATACCCAGGGCTAAAGCCCTGAGCTGTTCTATTTCCCCATTTCATGGCTGATCATGGCAGCACCCATTGAGTCGGCAGTTCTTGACTGTGCCGCTTCATCGTTACGGCGATCCCGGCGTTCCTGCTAGTTTTTAAGCCGCCGCTCGTTCCAAAAGCGCTTTTGCCAGCAGGGTCACATGCTCGGCCGGTTTTACCTTCTTCAGGATATTGACGATTCGGAGATCCGGTCCGATCACAAAGGTGGTCCTTTCGGTACCGAAATATTTCTTTCCGTACATGCTCTTTTCGACCCACACGCCGTAGCTCTGAACCAACTGCTTGTCGGGATCGCTCAGCAGAGGGAAAGGCAGTCCATGTTTCTTGATGAACTTCTCATGGCTCGCTGCGTTATCAACGCTGACACCAAAAAGCTCCGCCCGGGATTGAATGTCGCCCCAAGTATCGCGAAGATCGCACGCCTGGCGCGTGCATCCCGGGGTATCATCCTTCGGATAGAAGTAAAGAACCAACATCGATCCTTTGAAATCGTTCAACTTCACCGGCTGTCCGGCTCCATAAATGCCCCCGACGGCGGTTGCCTGAAAAGCCGGGGCAGCATCACCAATTTTCAGCTCCATATTCACAGAAATAAGTGGCAAAAGCTCTCACGCCTCCGTGCCCTGCGCAATCCACTTCACTGCGCCTTCTCCCGCAATTTTGCCGGTCGCATAGCAACCCTGGAGTAAGTAGCCTCCGGTCGGGGCATCCCAGTCGATCATCTCTCCTGCACAAAAGACACCCGGCAATCGACCGAGCATTAGATAATCGTCGAGCTCGCTCCAGTCGATTCCCCCGGCTGACGAAATTGCTTCGTCGATTGGGCGAGGATGATTCAATCGAAGGTGGCAACGCCGGACGGCGGTCAGCAGCGAGTTAAAGTCTGTCGGCTTCATGGCCTCATCGATCAGAGCGATCGCAGCCGGGCTCAAACGCCAATACTTGGAGGCGGAGTCCTGTAAGCTACTACCGTTGCGCCACTTTTTCTGGAGCTCTTCATCCGTGAGATCGGGTTTAAAGTCGATTTCAATCGAAGAATCCAATTTGAGCTTTCGTCCCAACTGATAAAGGGCTCCACCTTCAAGCCCGTACTTAGTGATCAGGAGCTCCCCCCGAACCCTCTGTCCGGCACAGGTCACCGCTAGATTTTTCAAAGGTTTGCCTTCTGCTACGCTTAGGAATTCCGGAGACCAATTATATTCCCAGCCTACATTGGAGGGTGAAAACGGATTGATGCGGACGCCCATATCCGCGAATTGCTGGGTCCACTGGCCGTCAGAACCGGTCTGTGGCCAGGAAGCTCCTCCAAGCGCGAAAACGACTGCTGAAGCGTTCACGGGCGAAAACTCCTGTCCCTTCTGAAACACAACTTCAAGGGAGCGACCGCTCGCAGAAAGCTGATGGAATCTATAACCTAAACGAATGTCGCATCCGAGCTCATAAAGCCGCTCCAGCCAACGTTCCAGAATTTCAGGAGCACGGGCGGAGCGCGGAAATACGCGTCCACTCGTGCCGACGTAGGTTGGTACGCCTAACTCCTCGAACCACGTCTTAAGGCGATGAGGCGGGAAGCGCTCCAAAAGGGATGTCCAACGCTTGGGATTGTCGTAACGCGAGGCAAACTGATCGAGCTCTTCGGAGTGCGTGATATTGAGGCCTCCACGACCCGCCACCAGGAATTTCCGGCCAAGCGATGGCTTATGATCAAAAATCCAGACCGTGACCCCTGCAAGCCCTAAGGACTCGGCTGCCCACAATCCGGCCGGGCCCGCCCCAATCACCACCGCACCATCGAATTTCACTTAAGTTCAAGCATCCGCAAAATCGGCTGCTCGGCTCGCTTTCTAATAACTTCCGATATTATGATTTCGGGTTGAAGCGCATCCAACGCATCCCGCAGTTTTTCTAAAGTGTTGCGTTTCATGAACCGGCAATCGGCGCACGAACAGTGATCGGTGGGACCAGGAATAAATTCCTTATTCGGTATCTCTTTCCTCAGGCGATGCAGCATTCCGGATTCGGTCACGATAATAAAAGCTTCGGCCGGCGAATTCCGGCAGTAGCTGACCATTTTTTCGGTCGAGCAAACTTCGTCTGCCAGCATCCGCACCGCATAGGTGCATTCGGGATGCGCCACGACCGGCGCATCCGGATACACATCCCGGATCTTTTGGATACTGTTCTGGGTGAACTCAACGTGGACATAACAGGCCCCTTTCCAGAGATCCATCTTTCTGCCTGTTTGCTCCATCACCCAGGAACCGAGATTCTGGTCTGGAACAAAGAGAATATTTCTATCCGCAGGCGCATTTTGTACCACCTTGACCGCGTTGCCGCTAGTACAAATGATATCGGCCAAAGCTTTAACGCCGGCGCTGCAATTGATATAAGCAATGACGTAGTAATTCTTTTCCGGGTGCCTGGTTAGAAAATCGGCCAGTTGGTCGGCAGGGCATGAGTCGGAAAGCGAACACCCTGCCTCCAAGTCCGGTAGAATCACGGTGCGGGATGGATTTACGATTTTGGCGGTCTCGGCCATAAAGTGGACTCCGCAGAACACAATGACGTCCGCGTCAGTCTCTTTTGCTCGATAGCTGAGCCCGAGAGAATCACCGACAAAATCCGCAACATCCTGAATTTCAGGTACTTGATAATTGTGAGCGAGGATGACCGCATTGCGTTCGACCTTAAGACGCCGCACCTCACTCGCTAGGTCGTACCCTTCCTTTAGAGCAACCATTTGATTAGGTAAGTATGAGTTCTGAATCTTTAGGATTCAATCTTGTTTTCACTTGCAGTTTCGGAAAACGGATAGTTCCAGTAGGAACGAGCCACTATTTGGTGGGGCGAGGCTCCAGAATCTGACCGGCCTCAAAACGAATTCGGCACCTGGTTTGGCTCCTCCCAACGTATAGCAGCATGGCCGAGCCGTTGGACCGCGCCACCCCGGCTCGGCCATGGCTCCTTCGCGTCTAGATCAAATCCCATCACATGACGAATTCGCCTTGAATTCGGATCACGCTCTGGAGCCTCGCCCAATCAAATTTGATTTCTCCTTACGAACCTACCGCAATAAGACTACCTCCACGGTTTGATATTCCGAAATTTGTTCTCCGGCACCGATCCGTAACAGCGCGTTTGCTCGCGACAGGGCGAATAGCGCATGAGACTCCTGGTTTTCGAAAGGCATAAACCGACCGGCCTCGAGGTATCCTCGCAGGTAATGCGGACGTTCGCCCTTGTTTGTCACCGATTTGGACAAGATGGCCTGGGTCTTGGCCACCGAGGCGCCTTGCCAACCTTGCATCGCAAGCAGAGCCGGTCGCACAAATAACAAAAAAGTCACATAGGCTGAGACAGGATTACCCGGCAAACCAAAGACCCACTTTTCGTTCAATCGACCAAATAAAAAAGGTTTACCAGGGCGAACCGCAACCCGCCAAAGCTCGATATTGCATCCGAGTTTCTGAAGGGTCGATTTCACCAGGTCTCGTTCTCCGACGGAAACACCGCCTGCAATGACGACCACATCATCGGACGCTGCGTCCCGGAACGCTCGCAGGTGTTCATTCTCTTCATCCGGTACCGGCTCGAAGAGGCGAGGTATCCCTCCGGCATCCAGGACCAGTTCGTGCAACATCACACGATTGGTTTCATAAATCTCACCCGATCCGAGCGGTTCTCCGGGGTTCTTCAATTCACTGCCCGTTGCCAGAATCGCCACGTTCGGTCGACGAAAGGCGTGGACTCGACCAACGCCTTGGGAAGCAAGAGTAGCGAGCAACGGGCCGTTCAGACGAGCGCCGGCGGCAGCGATCTTCTGTCCTTCACAAAGGTCTCCACCGCGTAGTCGAATAAATTCTCCCGGCGAAGCGGCTTCTCTAATCGTCACCTGATCCCCTTGCCGGTCGCAATCTTCCTGCATTACCACCGCGTTCGCGCCCGCTGGGATCGGCGCCCCTGTGTACACGCGCACAGCAGTCCCTGCGTTGACCGTCAGCCCTTGATCGGGACCGGCAGGTTGCTCACCAATGACCCGTAATTTTGCTCCCGCAACGGCGTCAGCAGCCCTGACCGCATACCCGTCCATCGAGGAATTATCGAACCGCGGCAGACTGACTCGGGCAAAGACGTCCTCGGCCAAAATGCGGTCGCCAGCGTCGAACAATCGCAGTTCCTCTATCTCCAGCGGCCGGACTGCCGCCAGAATCGAGCTCAACGCATCTTGTTCTGTAAGCATGGAGTCAGCACAATAACGTCACAGATGTTGTGGATCGAGGCAAACAGAGCAGAGAAAGAGCCTCGCGCAGAGGACGCGGCGGACGCAGAGGTAGGAAGAGCGGGAGAATACTTTTTTTGAGTAATTCCTAAGCTTTTCAACCTTTGCGTCCTCTGCGCCCTTTGCGCGAGGCTCCCATCATGATGTGGTCGCGGCTTCGACGGGCTGGATAACTGCTGCCCAGAGGGCCGAGAGACCCGCTTATTGGGGCACAGGATGCACGGGCTTGTTGTACTGGTCGTTCGAGCGATTATCATCATCGTCATCGTCGTCATCTTTAGTCCGCGGCGGACTAATCGTATCCTGACCAGTAAATTTTTTCTGAATCCAGCCTCCAGCTCTTAGGAAAGGTCGCTCAACTCGATTGACAACGGAACGGCCGAAGTTTCCGGCACGGTCGGTGATCGAGCCCGACTGTTGACCAGATTGGCCAGATTGAGTGGAATATTGGCCGGGCTCATCCGGGTACTCCTGCGCTTGCGCGTAGTGGGCTTGCGTTTGCTTCTCCGGTGACGCTTTTGCCACGGGCGCCGCTTCTTCTTCTTGAGAATGGTGACCCGTCGTTTGTGACTCGGGACTATTTAGAAAACGTTCATCTGAGTTTTCTGATGTCCGTCGCTGCGCCACCAAATTAGGCGCGTCCGCGCCCCAAGCCGAACTCACGATCGTCCCCGAATCTGCATTGACCTTGATCGCGCCTACCCGTTGATCCTTCGCGTCTGTCAGTTGTACCGTCCACCCTGGTTTACCGGTGTCCCGATCAGCGGCCAACTGAAATTGGACCTTCGAGAATTCGATCCCTTTCGTTTTCGCCTCTTGAGTCGCTACTTGATATGCGCCGTCAGAATCGAGGTTGAGATGGGCCAGATCCATATCTTTACCGCCAGCCCATTCCGATTTCACCGGGGTTCGTTCGGCGGTAATCTGGTTGCCAGAAACCTCTAGTTCACGTACTCCACCGCGCGCAGCTGGATCATCGATCCAGACTTTCCAATGATTTGGTTGCGCACCCGACCCTTCGCCTGAAATGGCGAGTACCTGGCTCAGCACTTTTTCTCCGCGGCTTGACCCCACAGTCCGCAAAGCCGCATAACCGGTGACCTGAGTGTGACCAGTTACAGCAAATAAGATGGTTGATCCACAAACGAACAGCCAACTACGCATAACAACCGGCATGTTATACGCTCCTACCATGGGGATTGCAACATTTTATCGCGTTTGTTGTGAATGGAGGGGTAGGTAGGGCGAGGTTCCCGAAAGACCTGAACAGTCAAGCGGAGATACAAGAGGTTTCGGCGCTCTTCCGCAAGCGACGCCAATTCGCGCGCCGAGCTAGGGGTTGGAGATGGCATCAATCGAGCGGTGAAGCAACAGAGGCTTTGAGTCGTAGAATCATATCGTGATGGCACACGCAGCGCCGCGGCTCGGCACGCGGTTCGGACTTGTTAGTGAAATAGCGCCGACAAACGTGTCGCTTCGGGTCTAACCTTCAGGTCTTTCAGGAGCCTCGCCCTACCATTTTTCCCGTGTTATACTCTGGCGCCAATGACGACGACCATCGACGAGCTTGCACGTTCGGTGAACATCTACCGCGGATTGGTTGAGGTAAGCGCACTGATCAATTCGATCACGGATTTCAACGAATTGCTTTCAGCGATTCTGGATGTCGCAGGTCGCGTCATGCACGCAGAGGCGAGTTCGCTTTTTCTAATCAACGAATCGACCGGCGACCTGGAACTTGTGATCGCTCGTGGCCCGGTCGAGGACGCGCTTTCTCATCCGATTAAAATTCCTCGCGGCAAGGGTATCGCGGGCTGGGTTCGAGAGAATCGGCGTAGCGTCCTAGTTACAGACGCGTACAAAGACGCGCGCTTCTACCCGGAACTGGACCGGAGTTCAGGTTTTGTGACGCGGTCAATCCTATGCATCCCGCTATTTCAACAAGAGACCGAGATCGGCGTTTTGCAGGTTCTAAACCCGTCTGATAAACCATTCTTCGATCGTCTCGATCTGGAGGCATTCGAGGCGTATGGAAACCTGGTCGCAACCGCGATTGCCAAAATGCGGGCCATCGAGCGCGAGCGAGAACGCAAACAGCTCGAAAAGGATTTGGCGCTCGCGACGGAAATTCAGCATTCGTTTTTGCCAGACGTCCTGCCTTCCACTGAACTCCTAACCGTCGCCTCTCACTATCGCCCGGCGCGGAACATCGCCGGCGATTTCTACGACGTATTTGAGCGCAACGAGGGAGAATTCTATTTCGTGGTTGGGGACGTCTCCGGAAAGGGGGTTTCGGCGGCTTTATTGATGGCCCAAGCGATCAGCATGCTCCGCCTCATAGTTCACAAAGGAATGTCTCCCATCGATGCGTTGGCGAAATGGAATAACCGCCTTTACGATCGCACCATTCACGGGATGTTTATCACGGCCGTCTTAGGAAGGATCTTCCCTGAAAAACGGCTAATCGAGTTCGCGGTAGCGGGTCACAGCCCACCCTGGTTACGTTTCGAAGATGGCACGGTGGAAGAACCGCGGATCCTGGCTGCGCCACCACTTGGTATTATTCGAGATCAGATTTACGAATTGAACCAGATCCAGCTATTGCCTCGATCGCTTGCGATTTTTTATACGGACGGCCTAATCGAGTCGTTTGATGCTGACCGAAAACCGTTGTCTTCCGACCAGGTGAAAAAAGTGCTCGCGGAGTCGGGCACCGATTTGACAACGGTGGTTACCGCCTTGATTAAGGCCGAGGCGGAGCACCGCGGAGAGGTTGCTCCTCACGATGACATGACAGTTTTGGCCATCGGTTTGAAATGAAGAAGCTAGAGTTTGCCAGCCACCCGGCCAACTTGGGTCTTGTCCGCAGTTGCGTCCGGCAATTTTTGCAAGAGCAAGGTTTCCCGGCGCGCCAAATCGATCTGATGGTGCTGGGAGTTGATGAGGCGTGCACAAATATTATCCGGCACGCTTACCATCTGGCCGAGGACAAACTGATCACGTTATCACTGCAGACGTATTCTGGCGGTGTGCGCTTCCGGTTGAGAGATTTCGGCGATCAACCCGAGGTGGTCCAAGGCCGGCCGCTGGATCATGTGCGCCCAGGCGGTCTCGGGTTGCACTTGATTCGTCACGCCTTTGATCAAGTCGACTATCAGCGCAAGAGCCGAGGCACCACACTCGTCCTCACAAAATTCAAGTCCAACAACGGCGATGCTCAATAATAACGCCGACATCGCCGGGAACGGCGGGAACGAGTGAGAGCGAAGATGCTACTAGGACGTTCGCGGCGTTCACGGCGATGCCGGCGATGTCGGCGTTGAACTTCTGTGTCTTTGTGGTGAAGTTTTTGTTCAGGTCTTTTCAGTTTTAGAATGCGTGTTGCTAATAAAATCGCGAAATTGGTCGATGGAACTGCTTGGTTAAGCACCAGCAACGCTTACCATCGATGGCGGCATCCGATCGATCCCCAGGAAATCATCAAGAAAATTGATTTGGCAGGATTTGCTAAAATCCGCGACCAATTTTCGGTCCCGGGCGAACGGACGCATTGGCCTAAATATTTAGACGCGAACCGTTGGCTCCGCCTTAACATCCGGCGCGCGCAAGAGCTTCGTTTGACCGCTCGTCCGCGACCGTTGCGGATCCTCGATTTGGGTAGTGGCGCAGGCTGGTTTCTCTTGGTTGCGCGATACCTCGGGCACTCGGGCGTCGGTTTAGATATTCCTGAGCCGCCGATGTATGGAGAGCTCTTCGAGCTGTTTGGGCTGAAGAGGACGGTTTGGGAGATCAAAGCGCATGAACCTTTGCCGGATCTCGGTGAGCGATTCGATATGGTCACTGCTTTCTCTATCTGTTTCAATGGCCATAAGCGCTCCAACCTCTGGACCTCAAAGGAATGGTCCTTCTTTCTCGATGATTTGCAGAAGCGGTTCCTCAAGCCCGGCGGAGAGATCTTCCTGGGGATGAATCCGGAAGAGGACGGATCCTTTTATACGCCCGCATTAAAGCAATTCTTTATCGGGCGCGGAGCCCATATCGATCGGGCGAAGGTTTGGTTTAAGAAGGTCGGGTAGGGCTTGGCAGTCGGCATTCCCATATCGTACTCGTCCTCGTCGTCGTCCTCGTCCTCGATTTGGGCGGGGTTCTCCATGTCACTGCGCTCCGAGCAGGAACAACACCTTCAGACGTGCAACGGATGGGACTTATGGGACAAATGGGACTATTGTGTTTGGAGCGGGCCCGATCCATAGCCACGATTGAGGCCACGTGCACCCCAAGTCGAGGACGAGTACGAGGACGATCCAAACCGGCCACACCATTCTGCTTTACGAATGAGCGTAAACCCTCTTTCTTAGAGGAGTTAAGGGAACCGCACCCCGATATCTCGCGCCCTGTCTGAAGATGCCGAATCGCGCTAAAATCCTTATTGCTGATGATCAACCGGAGATATTAAGCGCCCTCTCGTTTATATGTTCTGCGGAAGGCTACCACACAACCTGTGTTGAGAGCCCGGAGGCAGCGATCGCTGCCCTGGGTAAGGGCGAGTTCGATCTCCTCCTGATGGATATGAATTATCATCAGGACCGCACTTCAGGTCAGGAGGGTCTCGATCTGCTCCGGCGGGTTCAACAGATTGATCCGTCACTGCCGGCGGTGGTGATGACGGCCTGGGGATCGATCCCGCTTGCAGTCGAAGCCGTTCAGGCGGGAGCTAAAGATTTTCTCCAAAAACCATGGGAGAACGAACGGCTTCTTTCGATTGTAAGAACTCAAATCCAGTTGCGCGCCGCTCTCAAGGGCAAAGAACGCCTGGAGGCCGAAAACCTCGTACTGAGAAACGCCCAAAATCCAATCTCCGACTTTGTGGCTCTATCTCCCGCTATGCAGGAGGTGCAAAGAATCGTGGAACAGGTGGCGCCATCCGACGCGAACATTTTGATCACGGGCGAGAATGGCACTGGTAAGGGTGTCGTGGCGCGGATGCTGCACCGGCTATCAGGCCGGGTGCAACAACCGTTGATCAGTGTCAACATGGGCGGTATCCCGGAGACATTGTTCGAAAGCGAAATGTTCGGGCACGTGAAAGGCGCGTTTACGGACGCACGCTCTGATCGCGTGGGTCGATTCGAGCTCGCCGACGGAGGAACTCTATTCCTCGACGAGATCGCTAATTTGACCGGCTCCCAACAAGCCAAGATCCTCCGAGTGTTGGAGACCGGCGAATTCGAGCGAGTGGGTTCCTCTCGGACCCAAAAAGCGAATACGCGGTTACTGAGTGCCACTAACGCTGACCTGATAAAGGATATTGAGGCCGGGAAATTCAGAGAGGATCTCTACTTCCGGCTGAACACGATTCAGATCCATCTACCTTCGCTGCGCGAACGCCGAGACGACATTCCGGCTCTGGTAAAGGTATTTTTGGACGAACTCGCCGTGCGCTACCGCAAAAAGATCGGCGAGATTTCACCGAAGGCGGTGGATGCACTGCGCCAACACAACTGGCCCGGAAACGTCCGAGAACTTCGCCACGTGATGGAGAGAGCCGTTTTATTGTCCCGTTCCGATGTCATCGAACCGGGAGATCTGGGCTTACAGACTGCCCAGCAGAGCCGAGCCGGCCTCCTGGAAGAGATGGACCTCGAGTCCGTAGAAGCGCATCTCATCCGGAAAGCGCTCGACCGGCACAACGGAAATGCGATTACGGCGGCCAAAGCCTTAGGGCTAAGCCGGAGCGCCTTCTACCGGCGGCTGCAGAAGTATAATATCAGCGGGTAAGGCGGACCATGCCACCCAGGACCTAGGAGCTAGAATCTAGGAGCTAGGAGGGGTGTGGGCGTGTCGACATGCCACGACAGTATGTGATGTGGGCGCCGAGAACTGATGTGGCTCATGAGAGTCATGGGGCCTGAACACATAGATCTCATCGGTCGCATAAGTCCTATTTGTTCGCGGAGCCCACGGTTTCCATAAGGCAGAGATTCCCCTCCTGGCTCCTTCCGCCGAAAACCGCTGGTCCCGCCCGTCGTCTTGTGCTTTGGTGGTAGTTTACGGGTTTTGAACCGATGGCTGCGGAGAATATTCGCATTGTAGGCGCTCGCCAGCACAATCTTAAAGGAGTTAACGTCGAGTTTCCGCGAGAAAAACTGGTTGTCATAACCGGTATGAGCGGATCGGGCAAGTCCTCCCTCGCCTTTGATACGCTGTACGCGGAAGGACAACGTCGATACGTGGAAAGTCTCTCTGCGTACGCCCGCCAATTTCTCGATAAGATGGAAAAGCCGGATGTCGACTTTATCGAGGGTCTGTCGCCGGCCATCGCCATTGAGCAGCGAGGATCGGTCGCGAACCCGCGATCAACCATTGCAACCACGACGGAAATTTATGACTATCTGCGGCTGCTCTTTTCGGCAATCGGCCAACCGCACGATCCCGCTACGGGAGAAAAAGTCTTTAAACAGACGCCCCAGCAAATCGTCGATCAAATTCTGACTTACCCGGAAGAAACCAGGTTTCTGGTGATCGCTCCGGTGGTCCGGCACGAAATAGGAGAGTTCCGCGACGTTCTGGAAAAGATCCGCCGAGAAGGCTTCGTTCGAGTCCGCGTCGATGGAGACATATTAGAGCTGGCCCGGCCGGAACCAATCCGCCTGGCGAAAGATAGCCGGCATACGATCGAGATCGTCGTTGACCGGTTGGTGTTGCGCGAAGGAGTACGCACTCGCTTGGCCGATTCCATCGACACCGCGTTAAAATGGGGCGGCAATCGCATCGTGATCAGCCGGCAACTGCCAAACTCGGAAAACTGGGAAGAACTCGCCTACTCGACCGAATTTTGTAATCCCAAGACCGAGTTCATTTTGCCGGAACTGACCCCCAAACATTTCTCTTTCAACAGCTTAGCCGGCGCTTGCCCGAATTGCCAAGGGCTTGGTTCTGTCAGCTATTTCGATCCTGAGTTGGTGATCCCGGATTTGGCTCGACCCTTGGGAGATGGTGCGATCGCACCCTGGCGCAAGGCGAGCAAACGCATTCATGCCTACCATCAAGCCCTGTTGGGCTCTCTGGTTGAAGCTTACAAAGGTAACCTGGAATCGCCGTTTGCGGATTTGCCCGCAAATTGCCGTGATGCTGTCCTCTACGGCACCGGTGACTTGGCGCTTCGATTCAAGTTCGGAAGCCGGGATGTCGAAAAACCTTTCGAAGGTGTTTTGGCTCAGCTGGAACAACTGAGAAAAAACACCGAAAGCGAGTTCACTCGCGCCCGATTAAAGAGCTTCCAAGGCAGACGGCCGTGCGAAGTTTGCAACGGAGCCCGCTTACGCCCGGAAATCCTTGCGGTCACGATCGAAAACGCAAAGGGTGTTGAGGTCAACATCCACCAATTTTGCCAGTTAACGATCGAAAACTCGTTGGGTTTCCTTGCTGAAATCGCGCTTTCGAAGCATCAGAAACACGTAGCTGCCGAAGTGCTCAGGGAGATCACAGCCCGGTTACGTTTTTTGGCTGAGGTAGGCCTCGGGTATCTCACGTTGAATCGGGAGAGCGGAACACTTTCCGGTGGTGAAGCTCAGCGTATCCGGTTAGGCACCCAAATCGGGTCCGGATTGGCCGGCGTTCTGTATGTACTGGATGAGCCCAGCATCGGCCTCCATCAACGCGACAATGACCGCCTGATCCAAACCCTGAAACGGCTCCGTGACATGGGGAATACCGTGGTTGTAGTCGAGCACGACGAAGACACCATTCGAGCTGCCGACTATGTCATTGATCTCGGACCAGGCGCCGGACCCCGCGGAGGTCAGATCGTGGCAGCCGGTTCAGTGGCAGATATCGAATCGAGCGAAGAATCTCTCACCGGCCAATACCTTAAAGGAGCGCTCCAGATACCGGTACCGCGATCCCGGGTGCAGCCCCGCGGAACCCTGTACAACCGAGGCAGGCTGCCGGAGCCTGGCTCCGAAGGCTGGCTAACGGTAACCGGCGCCCGGGAAAATAACCTTCGGGATCTCAACATATCGTTTCCCTTAGGCTGTTTAGTGTGCGTGACCGGCGTTTCCGGCAGCGGTAAATCGACCCTGGTGGACGATATCCTCCGGCGTGCCCTCTTTCGGCACTTTTACCAATCCAAAGATAAACCGGGTGCGCACGATCGCCTACTCGGCTTGGACCAGGTCGACAAGGCAATCGTCATCGACCAAAGTCCGATCGGTCGTACGCCGCGTTCGAATGCAGCGACCTACTCCGGCGCGTTTGGTCCAATTCGGGAGCTGTTTAGCCAATTACCGGCCGCCCGAATACGCGGGTACGATAGCGGACGGTTTAGCTTTAACCTGAAGGGAGGCCGCTGCGAGAATTGTCAGGGCGACGGTGTGATCAAAATCGAGATGCACTTTCTCGCAGATGTCTACGTTGAGTGTGAGATCTGCCGGGGCGCCCGCTACAACCGGGAGACGCTGGAAATCACCTATCGGGGAAAGAACATCGCGGATATCCTGGCGATGTCGGTTGATGAGGCGGCCAGGTTTTTCCGCAATGTGCCCGCGATCTATGACCGATTGGAACCGCTCGTCGATGTTGGTCTGGGCTATCTGACGCTGGGGCAATCCGGCACCCAACTTTCCGGAGGAGAAGCGCAACGGGTAAAATTAGCGGCGGAGCTCGCAAAAAAGGCGACTGGACGCACAATGTATATCCTGGACGAACCGACGACCGGTCTTCACTTCGCCGATATCCGCCAACTCCTCGATGTTCTGATAAAACTTCGGAATCAAGGCAACACTCTAATCGTCATTGAGCATAACCTTGAGGTAATCAAAACCGCGGATTGGGTCATCGATCTCGGACCAGAAGGCGGCGTCGAAGGCGGAATGGTCATTGCCCAAGGTCCGCCGGAGTACATCGCCGAGGTAGAAGCCAGCCACACAGGGCGCTATTTGCGGAGAATGTTCGAATGCGCGGGATCCTGAAGCGAGTGGGTACAGGCACGAGTGACCCGCGTGATCAAGCCACCCACGGCCTGGAGGGGAGCCGCTTTTCGATTGGGCAGCTCTACGTGGCTGCCGCCGAAAGCCTTCGGGGTAAAACAGGCGGCTCCCGGGAACATTTCCGCGCGATGCAAGGCTATGGGCGGCGTGCAAATCGGTCACCATCGGAACAGAGACGCTGGGAACAAACATTGCGCTGGGACGTTCGCGGGAGCCGCCGGCTGCCACCCGATAGAACTGCCCAATTAAAAAGCGGCTCCCCTCCAGGCGCTGGGCATGCGACGCCGCGACTAGCCTGCATATTTTTTTCTCTTATCCTCCTCCCCGTCATTGCTTCCGCGGATTTGTACGAAGAAGCGGTGCGGGCTGACCAAGAAGGAATTCCTGAGGTTAGCATTCAAAAGCTTCGCAACTATCTAGCCGCACCCGGTGTCACGCACGTGGCTGAAGCAAAGCTCCTGTTAGCCAAGTGCTTACTATCCACCGATCAGCCGGCTGCGGCCCTCCAGGTTTTAGATTCACAGGCTCTGAATTCGATCGTTGGCCGGAGTTTGAACGCTGAAGCATTGCTGCGTTCCGGTCGATGGGCAGAGGCCGAAACCATGTGGTCGGAGATTGTAAAGGATCCGAATGTCGGCGGCGATATCGTCGAGGCCCGACTCGGTCTCGCGGAGGCCCAACAACAGCTAGGCGCTACGCACGAAGCTTTGCAGACGCTATCGCCACTGATCAAGGATCAAACCTTGAGCGATGCCAAACCGTTTTTAATGGCGGCAGAATTGGAACTCCAACTTTCTGATTTTAAGGCAGCTCGGGATTTGCTGGCTAAGGTAGATCATCCCGACCGGGTGCAATCGGCCCGAAAAGAGGCGCTCTCCGGCCGGCTTTCGTTGGTAACGGGAGACCTCGATGCCGCCGAGAACAGCTTTCAACAAGTCTTAAAATCTGAATCAGGACAAAGTTCGCGCGTCACCACCATCGCTCGGCTCGGGTTAGCAAACACTTACATCGCGCGAAAAGAGTACGAAGAGGCCGAATCGATCGTCGAGAAAATCATCGGCGAGCAACCTCAGACGGAAAACCTGCCAGACCTTTTTCAGGCCCTATATTCAATCTATTTGCTCGAACAAACCCCTTCTTTGGACGATCTGATCCGCTGGGCGCAGGAAGATCCGAAACAGTCAGGCTCGGATAGACCGGTACTGGCCCAATTTTACCTTGGCAAGCTCGAGCTCAAGATCGGTTCGCACACGAACGGGCTGAACTTGCTGAGACAATTCATTACGGATCACGCCAGCCACCCACTGGCCGGCGCGGCGGTGATATCACTGGCTCAGCAATTGGATGCGGATGGAAATTTCGGGGAGGCAGTCGGGATCGCGAATCAATGGCTAGCGGCGAATAGCAATGCTAGCGCCGCTGACCGGGCCGGCGTTCAGGAAGTTTTAGCGGATGCTTTGTTCCAGGGGAAAAATTTCACCTCCGCGTTCGACCTCTACACACAGCTCAGCCAAGGACCGACGCCTAACCGGGGTCGCTTTCTGTATAATGCCGCCATTTCCGCCCTGTGCCTCGGTAACGAGACTCTCTATCGCCAACCAGCCGAAGCGCTATCGCGCTTATCTGGCACTGAATCCGAACGCGCGGCGCTCGAGTTCGAAAAGGCAATGTTACAAGCTAAAGGCGGAAGCGCGATCGCGGAAAAAAACTTGCGCCAATTTCTGGCCGATTTTGCCGAAGATCCTCATCGATTCCGAGCTCATTTAGCCCTGGCTGAAATCGCCTTTACACAGTCGCCTTCGGATCGCAGCCGGCTAAAATCTGAACTCACCCAGGTGGCTACCGACGATAGCCCTACCCAAGAAGAGAAAGCGCGACTGGAATTTTTTGCAGCCGCCGATGACACCAATCAACCGATCGCCAACGTGTCGCTCCTGGCTCAAGATTTTCTCCAAAAATATCCGCATTCCCATTTCAGACCGGAAATCCGAATAAAGCTGGGAGAAGTTTACTTTCGGCAAGACGATTATCCAAATGCTCAGACCCAATTTGAGCTGGTCTCCGAAGAAGACCCTGATTCGCCGCTGCTGGAGACGGCCCTATTTCTGGCTGGTGAAGCCGCTCGCAAGAGCCTGAACTCCGCGTCGATGGATCACGCCGTCGAGCTGTTTGAGGACGTTTACAAGATTAACGGTTCGCTTCGCTACCGGGCACGCCTGGAACAGGCATTGACTAAAAGACAAGCTTTGCAGGATCGGGAAGCGATTGTTCTGCTGAACGATCTATTGAACCAAACCGTTCCTACCGACATTCGGTGCGAAGCCATGGATGCCAAAGGAGATGCGGAATTCACTTTAGGATCGAAAGACGAAGCCGAGTACCGTGAAGCCATTAAGACTTTTGATTCATTAGCGGTGCTCGAAGGAGTTTCGGCAGTTTGCCGGCAGAGCGCCCTGTATAAGAAGGCCAAATGCCACGAGAAAATCGGTCAATGGGATGAGGCTTTGGCCGCATACTATGATGTCCTCAGCATAGACTATGGTACGCCCGGCGAAATCTGGTATTTCCGGGCTGGATTCGACGCGGCCCAGATTTTGGAGTCCAAGAAATCTTGGGCATCCGCTGCGGCTATTTATCAAAAACTGGCAGCAACTCCCAGTAGTCGAGCGGAAGAAGCTAAGAATCGCCTAACCCGGCTGCGACTGGAACACTTTCTTTGGCCGGAGTGATCCAAGGAGTGAGATGTGAGACGTGAGAGGTGAGAAGTGGTTGGTGAGACGTGCGTTGTGAAAGGTGAAAAGTGAAAGGTAAAACCAGCCGCCAGGACAGGTTACGAGAAGCTCCATCACGTGCGAGCTGCCTAGGCTTCCTTTGGCCCAGACGTTTTGTTGCGAACCAACTTTGAGCTTGTAAATCGTTCAGAGGGCGGAGGATTTCCTCACCTCTCA
>JAFAIO010000189.1 GCA_019236675.1 Verrucomicrobiota bacterium | reverse complement strand
CCCACACGCCCACACGCCCACACGCCCACACGCCGCTCCCTGCACAAACCCCGTTGCAGTTTGCGCGTCTATTCGTTATATCCGCCTAATGAAACGGCGGCTGTTCCTCTCCCTGTGCTCCTTTCTGGGGCTTTGTCTCCCTGCTTTCTCGCAGGACACGATCAAAATCGGCGAGTTCGGTTCTTTGACCGGCGATAACGCCAGCTTTGGCACTTCGCAAAACGAAGGGGTCCAAATGGCGGTGGAAGAAATCAATAATGCCGGTGGCGTTCTCGGCAAAAAGATTGATCTGACGGTTGAAGATAACCAGACGAAACAGGGTCAAACCACTACCATTGCCCGAAAACTGATTTCTCAGGACCACGTTGTGGCTTTGGTTGGTGAGGTTGCTTCTTCAAAGACTTTGGAAGCAGCACCGATCGCCCAAGAAGCCAAGATCCCGCTAATCGCGACGGCCGCTACCAACCCAAAAGTGACCCAGGTCGGTGACTACATCTTCCGAGTCTGTTTCATTGATGATTTTCAGGCGATTGTGATTGCGCGTTTCGTTCTAGAGAAGCTGCACAAGACAAAGGTCGCTTTCATGACGGACGTGAAACAGGATTACAGCGTTGGGCTGACCCAGTTCGCTAAAGACTATTTCTTGAAGAATGGCGGCCAGGTCGTCAAAGAACAGAGCTATAGCTCCGGGGACAAAGATTTCCGGGCCCAGCTAACCGATATCAAGTCGGCTAACCCCGACGTGATTATTATTACCGGTTATTACCCCGAGGTTTCGTTGATTGCCCTGCAAGGCCGGCAATTGGGAATCAAAGCCGCCTTTGCCGGTGGTGACGGTTGGGATGGAGCTTCCCTCATTCCAGTTGGCGGTAAGGCGATCGAAGGTTCCTATTTTTCAAACCACTTCTCGACTGAGGATACATCGCCTGCGGTTCAGGAATTCGTTGCCAAGTACAAAAAGAAATACAACAACAAGACCCCCGACGCTTTCGCCGCCCTTGGCTATGACGCGGTTAATCTGCTGGCGGACGCGATCAAACGAGCTGGTGGGACCGACCCCGAGAAGTTGCGCGACGCCATCGCTAACACCAAAGATTTTCCGGGTGTAACCGGCAAAATCACCATCAATCCGGAACGAAACGCGAATAAGTCAGCGGTGATCATCACGATCAAAGGTGGGGCGCTGCATTATTTCGAGACGATCGAACCGAAGGCGGCGAGTTAGACGACCTGGTGATTGGTGGCGGGCAGCCGAGTGGCCCAGCCTTGGTGGGGCGAAGACGGGGTCCGGAGCCGCCTGAGCCGGTTAACAGCGGAACCGATTCTTCCAACCAAACATTTCGCTTGCGACGTCCCAGACCTGCCGGGCCGTATACCCGCGGCTCGGCACGCGGTGAGGAGTTGCATATCTTTCTCCATGACGAGTCTATCCCCCTGCGAGACCTCAAAGGAAATTCGGGAGCCTCGCCCCACCAAATATGGGCGCTTCAGGCGGTGGCCTCACCAATCAACTTTCACCCTTCGACGCTTCCTCCGGGCAGGCCTTTCACTTTTCACTTTTCACCTTTCACTTTTGTTTGCCGCGCCCGCCGTCGCTCAAATCAAAATCGGCGCTGTAAGCTGCATCTCCGGCCCGCTCTCAACTTTTGGTGTGTCCAGCATCCGCGGGGCCCGGATGGCGATCGAAGAGGTCAATGCCAAGGGTGGTGTTCTGGGTCAATCAATCGACCTGGTTGTTGACGACAACGGTTCAAAAGCGGGGGAGACAGCCAGGATTGCCCGGAAATTTTTGTCCCAGGACCATGTGGTGGCGATTCTCGGCGACCTTACATCGTCTGCGACCATGGAAGCCGCTCCCTTAGCTCAGGAAGCCCATGTCCCGTTGCTGACCCCGACAGCGACCGCCATTGCCGTCACTAAGGTCGGTGACTATATCTTTCGAAGCTGTTTTACCGATCCGTTTACCGGCCGGATCATGGCGCGATTTGCCATTGAACATCTGCATGCCCGACGTGGAGTTATCCTGATCGACGTTAAACAGGATTACAGCATCGGCGTAAGCGCAGAATTGGGCTCCTTTTATCGCCAAGAAGGAGGGCAAGTTTTGCAGGAATTTAGTTTCAGTAGCGGTGACACCGATTTTCGGGCGCAGCTTTCATCGCTAAAGAGCCTGCAACCCGAGGTGGTTTTTGTGCCGGCTTACTACACCGAAGCCGCCTTAATATTAAGGGAGGCCCGTCAATTAGGCGTAAAAGCGCCGTTTGTGGGCGGTGAAGGCTGGGACAGTCCTTCCCTAATCTCCGTAGCCGGAAAGACCGCCGAAGGGAGCTATTATACGAATCATTTTTCTCCAGATGATCCGGAGCCTTTGGTCCAAACTTTTGTCCGCGCTTACAAAACCAAGTACGGAACAGCACCGGATGCCTTATCTGCCCTTTGGTACGACGGTGCCGGATTGCTGGCCGATGCCATCCGCAGAGCCGGCTCCACCGAACCGGCTAAGATTCGGGATGCTCTGGCCACAACGAAGAATTTCCCGGGTGTTACGGGCAATATCTCAGTGGACGAACGGCGGAACGCGAGTAAGCCGGTTGTAGTCGTGACCATCGCAAATGGTCAGGTCAAAATGGTGGAGAGAGTTGAGCCGTGAACGGGTTGGTTCCGGAACAATGGAGCGCTGCCTCGCTTGCGAGGCCGACCCTTAGCGCGTGGAGTTCGGTTTCCAAACAATTGTGTGATCGGCCTAGGAGTGCAAAAAGGAGCTAGAAGAGTTGCTCACGCATCAACAAGAACTTCCATTGGTGTGCTGGCACGCAACGAGGTCGGCCTCGCAAGCGAGGCAACGCTCCACGGTTCCGGCCTATTCGCGTCGATTCGTGGTTAAAAATCCTAGCCTAAACCGCTGAAATGCGCTGAATATAGGCCCCAGGCGAGCGCGACGAGCTCAAGGGTTTTTTTCCCCATCGATGGCACAAGTCATACTTTTCTTACAACAGCTGTTAAATGGTCTTTCGCTGGGTTCGATCTATGCTCTGATCGCCCTCGGCTACACCATGGTATACGGGGTCCTTCGGTTCATTAATTTTGCGCATGGCGATGTCTATATGCTGGGTGCATACGCCGGTTTTGCGATTACGAACGTGATCTACAGGTTCGTCCCCTTGGATCAATACAATGCGATCAGCCGGCATACCTTCGTGCCTATATTTGTTTGCACGGCGATTGTGATGCTGGGCGCCATGATTTTCTGCGCTATCCTTGGTATGTCGATCGAGCGGATTGCTTATCGGCCGTTACGAGATCGACCGCGATTGACCGTGTTAATCACCGCGATTGGCGTCTCTTTGTTCTTACAGAACATGACTCAGTTCTTCGTCGGGGCACAGCCGCAAGCCTTCAAACAGCTAATCCCGGTTCGGGCGATCGAGGGGTTGGGGGATCTCACCGTGTTGAGCAGTCAGGCTGCGATTATCATCTCAACGATCGTACTCATGGTGTTCCTCCGATTGATTGTCATGAAGACAAAAATCGGTTTGGCGATGAGGGCCTTGTCGGTTAACCCGACCGCTTGCTCTTTGATGGGCGTCAACAACGGGCTCGTGATTTCGTTCACCTTTGCGCTCGGTTCAGCCTTAGCAGCTGCTGCTGGAATCCTAGTGGCGATGGATTCTCCTTCGATCACTCCGCTAATGGGCAATCTTCCTGGGATAAAAGCATTTGTGGCCGCCGTGCTGGGAGGTATCGGGAACATTCCCGGAGCCGTGGTTGGCGGACTCGTTATCGGCGTTTTGGAGACGATGGTTGAAGGCTACGGATTTCCCCAACTCCGCGATGCTATCGCCTTTGGCGTTCTCATCATCATCCTACTTTACAAGCCAACGGGACTACTCGGCCGGGTTGAACGAGAAAAAGTATGAGCCGAGCACGCACGATCCTGGGGATCTTTTTACTTTTTCTCTTTTTGTTTGCGCTTACAGGCGAGCGCCCCTTTGCGTCCCATCTAGCGTATTATTACGATATCCTGATCAACATCGGGATTAATGTCATTCTCGCGGTCAGTTTGAACCTGGTAAACGGCTACACTGGGCAATTCTCGTTGGGTCATGCGGGGTTCATGGCGGTGGGAGCTTACGCTGCCGGCAGTTGGTCTGAGCATTTGAGTCCAGGCCTGGTTAACTTTCTGGCGGGATCAAACGGCGTACTTACCTTCGTGTTACAACCGTTCCCATTCCTGCAGCCGTTTGCGTTTCCAACAGCCGTCGCAGATAACCTCGCCTTGATAGTTGCGACGATGTTCGGCGGTCTTCTAGCTGCTCTGGCGGGCCTGGCAGTCGGTATACCGTCGTTAAGGCTACGAGGCGACTATCTGGCGATTGTGACGCTCGGCTTCGGAGAAATCATTCGCACGCTCATTCTGAACATTGACTTCCTAGGCGCAGCTCGCGGCATGAGCGTGACCGGGAGGTATACCAATATGTTTTGGACATTCGGCTTTGCTGCCGTCGCCATCTATGTCGTCCTCGGTTTGGTCAACTCCACGTACGGTCGCGGTTTTCTAACGGTCCGCGACGATGAAGTGGCCGCCGAAGCCATGGGGATCAATACCACGAAATATAAAGTGATTGCGTTTGTGGTAGGCGCCTTTTTCGCCGGGACCGCCGGGTCGTTGTTCGCTCATTATGCGGGGTTTTTAACTCCGGAAGGATTCAACTTTTTTAAGTCTGTTGACGTGGTGGTGATGGTCATTCTCGGGGGCATGGGCAGCACGACGGGAGTGATACTAGCGGCGGCTCTGCTCACTATCTTGCCGGAAGTATTGCGCGCGTTGGCGCATACGGACTTCGTGCCGGCAGCCCAGAAAGCGATTGAGGGAGTGATCCCAATCCATTTGCCGCCACTACAAGGGCTTTTGGAGAATCGTTTGATCCTTTATTCGCTCCTCCTGATCATCATGATGCTAACTCGGCCACAGGGCTTGTTTGGGGACCTAGCGGGAAGCCGAAAACGAGTGACTTCATCTGCTTCAAAGTAATGGATGCATTACTGAAAGTTGATCGGTGCACCATCCGTTTTGGCGGTCTTACGGCGGTATCGAACTTCGATATGTCGATCGGAAATCGTGAGTTGGTGGGGTTAATCGGGCCGAACGGTGCGGGTAAGACCACGGTGTTTAATATGATCACCGGTGTGTATCAGCCGACCGAAGGACAAATCTTTCTTAGTGGCGACCGTTTGAATGGATTGAAGCCGTTCAATATCACGGCAAAAGGAATCGCCAGGACGTTTCAGAACATCCGCCTTTTTGCCTCTTTGACGGTGTTCGATAATGTGCGAGCTGCTTTTAACCTGCACTTAAAGCATGGCCCGCTTCATGCCCTGACTCGGGGTCCTAAATTCAAGCGGGAAGAGGCCGATATAGGCGCGCAAGCCATGGATCTATTAAAGATCTTTAACCTGGATCGGTTTCGGGATGTGATGTGTAAGAACCTTCCCTATGGCGACCAACGCCGTTTGGAAATCGTCCGGGCACTGGCAACCAAACCTCGGATGTTATTGCTGGATGAGCCCGCTGCCGGAATGAATCCGACCGAGAAAGGCGCTTTAATGACTCTGATCGAATTCATTCAGGAGAAGTTCGATATCTCCGTGTTACTGGTCGAACACGATATGCGGGTCGTGATGGGCATCTGCAAAAGGATTTACGTTCTGGACTACGGGATCACGATCGCGGAAGGCCCGCCAGACGAGATCCGTCGCAACCCGAAAGTAATCCAGGCCTACCTAGGAGAATAACGCGGAGAACGAAAGACAGACGAACCGCGAATGGACACGAATTGACGCGAATGAAAGACCAAACAACCGCAGATGAACGCAGATTGACGCAGATACAACGGAGTGGCTCCGTTTCGCTCGGGGATCCTGGCAAGTTTTGCGGGATATTGAGATCGCTCGTTTTGGACCAAATGAATTGACGGTTATCCAGAAATCTATGAGTCGCAGCTTCCGGATAAATATTGATCGAAGCCCATTTCATCTGCGTGGATCTGGGTTCATCTGCGGTTGTCCTGTCTTTTATTCGCGTCAATTCGTGTCCATTCGCGGTTAGGTTCCAATGTTAGAAGTTAGTAATCTTGAAGTTGCCTACGGCTCGATCACAGCCCTGCACTCGATCAATGTCCGGGTCGAGAAGGGCAAGATCGTTACGCTCATTGGGAGCAACGGGGCCGGCAAATCGACTACTTTGCGCGCGGTATCCGGTTTGTTAAAGGTCAGGAGCGGAAAGATTCAACTCGAGGGTAAGGATATTACTAATCTCGCGCCGCATCTCGTCGTCGCGCTCGGTATTACCCAGGTCCCGGAAGGCCGGATGATATTCCCGAACTTGACGGTCGTAGAGAACCTGCAGATGGGCGCCTATCGCCGAAAAAATAATGGAGAAGTGAAGAGCGATTACGAATACGTCTATTCGATCTTCCCCCGGTTAAGAGAGAGAGAGAAACAAGTCGCGGGAACCTTGAGCGGCGGCGAACAGCAAATGCTTGCGATAGGCCGGGCATTAATGAGCAAACCCTTGTATTTGATGTTGGATGAACCGTCGCTAGGAATAGCGCCGCTCCTGGTCCGGACGATTTTCGAAAAGATCGTTGAGATCAATCGCCAACTCGGCATTACGATTCTCTTGGTCGAGCAAAACGCAAATCTGGCCCTCGAGATCTCCGACTACGGCTATGTGCTGGAAACCGGCCGCGTGATCCTGGAAGACAAATCCGAAAGCCTGCGGGTCAACTCCCTGGTCCGGGAATCATATCTCGGCGGAGCGTGACTGCGAGTTGGCGAACCGGCGAGTTGGCGAACCGGCGAGTGGGCATGGCGCGAACGGGCCGGTAGTGAGAAAACCACGCCCGCAACGCTTCGCGTAGCGATGCGGGCGGGACTCGACGCGCCCATGATTTTGAATTCGAGCGGCGCCTGTCGCGCCCTGGCAGGCTTTTGAACAACGGCTCCGTAGGAGCCAAATCGTTATAGCTTGCGCCGGAAAAACGGGACCAGCTCCGAAGGAGCGACATCTAGTCGAGAAGCATCGTATATGCCGCTCCTAACGGAGCTCATCGCCTTTTACACTATCATTGCTATAAATATTTGGCTCTTCCGGAGCCGGCGTCGGTAACGGTTTCATCAACCCGCAGGCGAATCACGTTTTGCAACAGTCGGCCTAGGCTGGCGAAGGCGATCCCCATCCGGGA
>JAFAIO010000171.1 GCA_019236675.1 Verrucomicrobiota bacterium | reverse complement strand
CCATGCCGAAAGCCAACAACTCGATTGGCCTCCTCGTTTCGCGACACGTAAAGAGCGAGAGAAAGAACAACCGCGAATGGACGCGAATGGACGCGAATAGGAGACTGACCACTAACGGCAATTTCCAGCTGCGAACGGACTAGCCACGCCCCCGGCACGCAAAAAACTTTTTTGAACATGAGGCAACAGAAGCTAACAGAGATTTTTTCCTTCTGTTTGCCACCTTTCCTCCGGTTCAAATCCTCAACGTCTGTACGCGTCGGTGAGCATCACATTCACCCCGCGCCAACCCCAATACACGGCATGGTGTTGGATCAAACCTTGATCGTTTAGTTCCATCGATTCGACGAAATCCATCTGCTCGCCGTCCGGCTTTTGACGGGGATACTCCCAGATCAGCTGTTTTCCATCCGTGAAATAGCCTCTGCGATAGTACTTTCTGAGACTGGGTTTGCGCCGTCCGATTTGCCGGAGAAACGGTCGCATCTCGTCATGTCCTTGGCAGACGCCCCGTTCGGTTCCCATCAGATGAGGAATCAGCGGGGTTTCTAAGATGGCGTTTTTGGCGTAAAGCGCCAGCAGGTCCTCCACTCCTTCGTCCAATTTTTCCGGAGGCAATTCTTCCAGACGAGCGAGAGCAGCGTCCCAATCGTTATAGATTCTCTCAACTTTCTCGTTGGTTAGCTCGGGATTAAGCGCATTGGTTTTCGGTCCGTGAGTCATAATGTCCTCCTCAACGTTTGAAAGTTCGTTCCGATTCGAACACCCGGTCGTGCCACGGATTTTTCGCGCTCGACAGGACTCGAACCTGTGACCCAGGGATTAGAAATCCCTTGCTCTATCCAGCTGAGCTACGAGCGCAAATGCACCGGATTGAAGGATGGCAAGGTTAACCTAGGATGGCGGAAGGTCAATTGAGGAAGACGACTGAACGAGTCAACGTGTGTCTGGGGTCCGCGGCAAAAGTCGCCTGCGCTGACATGTCAGCTTTTAGGATTTGACTTCTACAAAACCGGGTTGATTTTCGGCGGTATCCCTATCCCTCCCGCAATGAAGCCCTCGCTGTTGGTTCTCTCTTTTTGCGTGGCAATATCGGCGCTTCCCGGTACAACCCGTGCTTCGATTGATGAAAATCCTCTCCGTCCCACCACTGTCGCCTTCCCCATCAAAATAGCCATCGGCGGACGCTACCTAACGGATGATAATGGGGTTCCCTTCCTACTCTGGTGCGATACGGCCTGGAATCTTTTTACCTCGGTGCCCCTAAGCAGGCCGGTTTCGGCAACCACTTACTTTATGGATAGATCTAGGCGAGGATTTAATGCGGTATACTGTCCTCTCTTTTCTGGAATTAGTGCTACAGCCACGGCTAAAAAGAATTTCTCTACCTATGACGGCATCGAACCGTTTCACGGGTACACCTCCGGCAACGGTTCGACTACCGGCGATGGTGCTTCTAACAACTATGATATCACCAAGCCCAATGCCGCTTATTTTGAACGTATCGTGGACATGGTTAACTTAGCCGCCAAATACAACATGGCGGTTATCTTAAACATCTACGAAACCGCTGGCTGGGAATATGATTTTTCTAAGGCCGGTACTGATAAGGTCCAGGCCTTAGGAGCCTACATCGCTAAGCAGTTTAGTAGTTGCCCGAATATCATCTACAACTACGGTGACGATTATCAGGATTGGCAGACTAACTCCGCCTCGGAATCGGCGCTGGCCGCGTTAATTGCCGGGGTCGAATCTGTCCATCCCAGACGCTTGCATCTAGGCTGCGAGATGAATTACAATAACTCGACTACATTCGATGATTCCCATTTGACAGGTCTGGACGGCAATTGCGTCTATACCTATTTTCCGATGTATGTTGAGTGTTATCACGCTTACTCGCAATCGACGAAACCCATCTGGTTGGTTGAATGCAATTATGAGGCAGAAAATTATGGCACTCCAACTTATGTCGATGACGGCGGGCCATCTCCCAGCGGAACCTTCAGCACCAGGGGTTCATCCGTAATTCGCCATCAAATCTATTGGGGATTAACCAGTGGATTAGCGGGGTTTAACTTTGGCAATTGGTGGACTGCAGACAATATGTCTACATCCACCAATTGGAATCAATACCTGAGTACATCCGCTACGAGTTCCGGCTGTTACTTAGTCAACCTTTTACGGAGCCGCAATTGGTGGAAATTAGTACCGGATACCGGACACACATTCTGTACGGCAGGTTACGGTACCCAGTACCCCTATCCAGGTGTCGTGGTAGGAGAGACCAAACCTTATGCTTCTGGTTCGATCTTAGCTGATCACTATTGCACGGCCGCGCTGGCTACAGACGGGTCATTCGGGGTAGTCTACGTTCCGCAGACGGCCAAGATCACGATCGACTTATCTAAGTTAGCTGGACCACTGATCACGGCTCACTGGATGGACCCGGTGTCGGGTGCGCTTACCGCTATATCCGGTAGCCCGTTTAGTAACTCCGGCACTCATGACTTTACCTCTCCAGGTGTTAACAGTGACGGCGTTTCCGGGGATTGGGTTTTACTGCTCGATGTACCAGCGTCCGGTATATCGGAGGCAGATTGATCAACAGAAACCGCAGCTAAAGCTCACTAGTAGTCCACCGCCTTACCGTTCTCGAATCTTTAGCAACAAAGAGAATTCAAGCCGTCGCCCAGCGAATCCGCCATGAAGGGCGATACTAGAGAACGTTATGGCTCGGAGAAGCTATTGGCTCTGCGGTCCCGACCGGTCGGCCTCGCGACTTGTCGCCACACCCTCGGCCTTCGCACGCCGTCAATGTCGGCCTCGCAAGCGAGGCGCGCTCCACGGGTGGCACTCTTGACGAAGGAGGAAGCGAGGCAGCGCTCCACGAGGCAACCTCTCACCAGTCACTTTCTCACTTCCTCTGCTTGCGTAATCCTCTACCGAGCCTTGGCCGGGATCAGCGCGTGATAGATTGGCTCTACCCAGCGATTCTTGTCCTTATCGTAAACACCGAACATGTCCTCGAACTGCCAATATACCCAGGGAAAACCCCTCGCCGTTGCGGCCTTCGCGACTGAGCTGGTCCAGGCCACCCGGGAATCGAGTGGCGCCATTTCATAGGTGCCGAATTCACCCAATAAGATCGGGCGCTGGTGCGCCTTTCCCCAGGCGGCAATCGTGTCGAACTCCTGGTCAATCTGAGCCTTATCGGCAGCGGTTCCCCACTGAATGTTTTTCCCCGCCTGGATTTCGGCCGGAGCCCAGAATGCGCCCTGGTGCGTGAAGCTAAACGGATTGTAGTAGTGGACGGTCACGATGATGTTATGATCGCGCTCCGGCAGCTGGAGACTATCGAGAGCCGGGAAGGTATTGTCGGCACCGGGCCCGATCACGACCGTCCGGTTGGGATTGGTGCGACGAATGACCGCCAGAACATCCGCGAGCAATGCGTTCCAACGATCAGGGGTCAGCGCACCTTCGGGCTCGTTAAGTATCTCGAATAAGACTGAACTCGGCGCATTCCGGTATCGAGATCCAATTTGCTCCCAAAACGCTAAAAGGCTCGGCCGGCAACCTTCCGGATCCGCGCCACAGGGCTTATAGTCATGTTCATCGATGATCACATTAAGCCCAGCGGCCGTTGCTTGATTTACGACGGTATCGAGCGTGTTCAGCCAGCGTGAGTCCAACCGGTTGGTCCAGCTCATATGCTCAAACGCAAGCAGGTTGACGCGGACCGTCTGGAAACCGCCAGCTCGAATGACCTTGAACAGGCGCCATTTAAACCACGCTTCTGCGGGATTCTTCCATATCGGATCCCACCCGAGCATGTTCACGCCTCGCCCCAGCCGACGGGCCTGGACGAACGCGGGTCCGTCTTGGGCAGTGGTTGGAGATGCCATTGAAACCAGGAGCGCGAGGAAAGCCGCGGCGCTCAAAAGGTATCGCGCAAACGGATGGAGTGGATTGGCTATCATTAGCCTATTGGTTTTAAGGCATGGCGGCAACTAGTACCCCAGCGGTGGCCGGAATTCGCTGGAAGTGTCAGCATCCGCGAGGCCCCACGGGCCTTTAGTGCCTACTTAACGGCGGCTGGTTTGCGCGCCGAAATTAAGAGACTTCCGATTTGCCGGTGCTCGGAGTCAAGCTGAGGGTCGACCTCAACTCGCTTGATCTCAGTGAACCCTGCTAACTCAAGAATTTTTCTGAGCGTCTCTTCATCATAGGCGAACCGATGCTCACCATGTTGCCGAAAATGGTAATTGATATGTTCTAAACGCGTGGTGCAATAACTCGGGTGCCATGTGGAATGCTCTTTCATACACAAAAAGTATGGTGCTTCCATTCCGCCTTGATAATCGAGGAGCGGCCATTCGGTATCGGGCACGCTGAGCCTAACAACGCCGCCTGGCTTTAGGATTCGTAAGCACTCGCGTAGCAGGTAACCGGCCGGTTCGGGATAGTCGATATGTTCAAAGAAGTGTTCGGAGAAAATTAGGTCGCAGCAGTCGGATTCGAAGGGGAGTCCTCGACGAAGGTCCAGCGTTAGGTCTCCCCCGGGAAAGAGGTCAATATTTAGAAAGCCGGGTTTGCTGAACGGTCCACAACCCAAGTTGATCTTTTCAGGTCTCGATAGTGATTTTTGGCGTAATTGGCGAAGCCCTTCGCGGTGATAGCGCGCAATTCGATGCTCGATAACCAAATTGTCTAACGCATCCCGTTCTCCCGGAGATACAAATTTTTTGAGCACTGTTATAAGATGGCGCTTCATACTTGCAGAATTTCTTCCCGATTCCTTAATTCCAAAAAATGTCTGGCAAGCCAAGCGCCTTTTTCCTGGTTCTAGGAACGACCCGGGCGCTCGCTCTTGAGTTTTCGCCCATGTGCCAAACATTACCCCTGCCATGCGGAATCAGGGCGCATCTATTCCCGCTTTTCACAGAATCTGTAAGGGCGAATTAGGCTCGATCCCCGGTCCAAGATTCAAGGAATAAAGCTGAAACGGGTTAGTCCATCCGTTGTGGAACCTGGCGGTTCTTTTCCCGTTATTGCAATATCAACTATCGATCATGAGTACACGACACGTGAAACTATATTCTGCAGTTCTTCTGGCGGCATCGCTGCTGTTCACGGCGACGCCGCAAGCTCAAGCTGGCGTCACGCCCTCCCTGGGAAGTGCTGTGACTACAACACCAGAGGGGACCAGCAAGACGGAACCGGAGATTTACCATGCCGGCCCCTGGGAACAGGAGATCGGCTACTCGCAAGCCTTGCGCGTCGGCAATATGATCTATGTGTCAGGAACCACAGGGACCGACGAGAACGGCAATCCTGCAGATTTGGAATCGCAAATGAAACTGGCGTACACCGGCATCCGGAAGACGCTGGCGCAATTCGGCGCGGATCTCACCAACGTTGTGGTGGAACGCATCTACACAACGGATATGGATGCGCTGATCAAAGCTCAGGGAACGCGAAAAACCATTTACGGCAGCTGGCTGCCCCCGGCAACCTGGACAGAGGTAAAACGCTTGTATGAAAAGCCAGCGAAAATCGAGATCGAAGTAGAGGCGAGAATCGATTTGCGCTAGCAAATTGCTAGTGGCGTTCGTGGCAAATACCGGGGGTAGCGACCCCACCTTTCACCTTTCACACCTCGGTCCCCCTTGGGGCCCGACCGGTCGGCCTCGTGACTTGTCCTCCGTAGCCACACCCTCGGTCTTCCCACGCCCTCAATGTCGGCCTCGCAAGCGAGGCGCGCTCCACGGTGCACCCTTGGCGAAGGAGGAAGCGAGGCAGCGCTCCACGAAGCTCGTCCCTAGGGGGGCTTGAGTTTTGCGCCACCTGCCCCACATTACGCCTTCCACGACGGAGCTAGGGTAAATACAAGACGTAACACAAATTAGGGGAGAAAGATTCATGACGAAAACAGTTAAGCTTTTTATTCCGGGGCCGGTCGAAGTGTCGGCGAAGACATTCGCGGCGATGACGACACCCATGATCGGGCATCGTAGCGGGGATTTTAAGAATCTATACCGCGAGATTCATCCGCGCCTGCAAACGCTTTTCCAGACGAGCAAACAAGTTTACCTCTCGACCTCTTCCGCCTGGGGCATCATGGAGGGGGCAGTTCGTAACGTGGTCAATAAAGCGGTGCTAAACTGCATGTGCGGCGCCTTCTCCGATAAATGGTACGATGTCAGCAAGCGTTGCGGGAAAGAAGCAGCTGCTTTGCAAGTCGAGTGGGGACAACCAATCGATCCTGCCGCGGTGGACCAGGCTTTGGCTACCGGGAAATTCGATGCTTTAACCTTGATTCACAACGAGACCTCCACTGGGGTAATGAACCCGTTGACCGAGATCAGCGAGGTGGTTAAGAAGTATCCGGAGGTTGTTTTCATCGTGGATACGGTTTCGTCATTTTCCGCGTTGCCGATCCCGATGGATGAGCTGGGGATCGATATGATGGTCACCGGGAGCCAGAAAGCCTTGGCGTTACCGCCCGGGTTTTCACTCTTTGCTTGCTCGGATAAAGCCATGGAACGGGCAGCCCGGGTCTCAGGCCGCGGGTATTATTTCGATCTTTTAGAGTTCAAAAAGAACGGGGAAGAATTCATGACCCCGAGTACCCCGAGTATCGCTCATATTTTCGGGCTTCGTTCCAAGCTGGAAGATATCTTCGATGAAGGTCTGGAGAACCGGTTCCAGCGCCACCGCAAGACCAATGCGGTCGTGCATGAATGGGTAAAAGAAAACGGGTTTGAATTTTTCGCCAAGGACGGCTTTGGCTCGGTGACCCTGACCTGCGTACGAAACAATCGAGAAATCGATGTTCCCCAGTTTACCAAGAAATTGAGGGATGAGTTCGGTTTCCAGATCGACGGCGGCTACGGAAAAATTAAAGGAAAGAGTTTCCGGGTCTCGAACATGGGTGATGAGACAGTCGAGACGATTAAGCCACTCTTGGAAGCGATGAGTCGCTGCCTGCCGTAAGGCATCCCATATCGTCCTCGTCCTCGAAGGTTTTGGTCACGCGCTGAGCCACGGCTCCGACTTCGCCCCACCAAAGCAGGGAGTGGCGAACTTTTTCGACATCAATGGGCGTCCCACGCGAGTAACACGGCTTTCTCGAGGACGAGGACGATTTGCGAGGGCACCATTGACATCCAAAGGCTGCATTAACTAGACTTCGGCCACAATGAAACTTCGTGTGGCCTTTTGTGCTATTACGGTTCTCCTGGCGCCTGCGGTCGTTGCGAAGACTAAGTTCATGGTTGAGGACCCGAATAACGTGGTGGTAGGACGTTATGGGATCTCCTCATCGCAAGCAGCAGCGGCTGCGGAGATCGCTGAGACTTTTCTCACCACCGGTAAGCTGGACGCGGTTCAGAAAGCTTATGTCATTCGTTTTATCGGGGTAGATGCCGGCCCGCTAACCGCCGAGCAAGCCAGCAAGGAGCCAGCTTCTATCGCGAAAGCAGCGCGCCGGCTAGGCCACTACGGCGTCGGGTACGACGGGAGCCAGCCTACTCGACCCATCGCGATTTATGACACGATCCGGCATCGGGTGATCCATGGCCGCCTGTACACGGTCACCGAGGTACCAGCCCGTTATGATTACATGCGCATGGACGACGAGCTGGTCATGTATATCGGGTCTTTTGGAGGCGAAGGAAAAGAATCGCTTCGGAAGTAGCGATCATCAAGGGGTAGTCGGCCAGGGAAGATCACGTTCTGCTGCCGACCGCTTTTCGGCCTCGCAAGCGAGACAACGCTCCACGGAGCCTTGCCGAACGTCAGCGTCGGCCGATGGTATGCTTCTGTGGCCCCTGGTCCTGGAAACGAAACTGAGGAGCATTGGCTCCTGAAGCGCCTGGCTCTTGGTTGGGCTTATGAGCGCGGGTTTAACTGTATTTCGTTCGAGGTTCGAGCGCCTCGTTCTCCCTATCGGGTGGACATAGCTGGCTACCGGCCGGCTAAGGACCACGAGTCTCCCATGGTGGCTTTGTTCGAATGTAAACAGAACCGGCCGGATCTCGATCGCGATTCAGCCCAGACTACGCCGGTCGAGACCGAGCTTCGCGGACTGCAGGAACGCCGGCAAAATCTGGAGCGCCTTTTAGCGGTCCACTATCCGAATGCCCGCACCTCGAGCTCGCTTTTCCCAGAGTGGGATCCATTCGATCCTGAAAAATTGCCACACTCTGGTTATCGCCGAGTTATCCGCCGAATTGTGGCTCTGCAGCGGAAGTTAGAGGGAAACACGAAATTCGAGCGGATCACCCGGTATCGACTGGCTAATCTCCATTTTCTAGTAGCGCCGGCTGGGTTGGTGAGATCAGAGAGAGTGCCTCCGGGTTGGGGTCTGCTAGAGGCGGTGACTAACGAACGTCTGGAGCTTTCGATTGAACCGCGGTTTTATTCGATTACGAACGAGTTCGCTTGGTTGGAACGGATTTGCAAAAATAGCACGATTCGCTGGCTAAAGACGGTGGGAAAGATTGGGCCGGGTCGAGTGATGTCAGCTGAAAACCTCCCCCGCCCCGAAGGGTCAGGAGAATCTCACCGAGGCGCCGCCAGACTTCGCGCGTGACGCGAGCCCATCCGGCGCCGCCCACTAGCTCCTAGATTCTAGCTCCTAGCTCTTTCACACGGGTAGGCGCTCGTCTAGTCCGTCACCGCCCCGAGCGATGCCGGCTTCACCTGACCGGCGTACTTCGCCAGGACCCCGCGCGGGTATTTCGGTTTCGGCGGTTTCCAGGCCTTTAAACGCTCCTGCAGCTCGGCTTTTGAGATCTTCAAATCGATCGTTCTTTTCTCGGCATCGATTGAGATCGGGTCACCGTTCTTAACCACCGCGAGCGGTCCGCCCACAAATGCTTCCGGCGTCACATGGCCAATCACAAAACCATGGCTTCCGCCTGAGAACCGGCCATCGGTGATTAACGCGACTTCTTTGCCTAACCCCTTCCCCATAATGGCCGAGGTCGGAGAAAGCATCTCGCGCATTCCCGGACCTCCCTTAGGCCCTTCAAAACGAATCACAATCACATCCCCTTTTTTGATCTTGTCGTCGAGGATCGCCCGCAAGGCTTTTTCTTCCGATTCAAATACCCGGGCTACACCGGAGAAGCTTAAACCCTCTTTACCGGAGATTTTGGCAACCGCACCTTCCGGCGCCAGGTTCCCATACAGAACCACCAAATGGCTCTCAGGTTTGATGGGGTTCTTCAATGGGCGGATAATTTCCTGCCCTTTCGGATACGGCTTAACGGGAGCCAGATTCTGTTTCAAGGTTTTGCCGCTCACGGTTAGACAATCTCCGTGCAGGAGCCCTTCCTGTAGCAGGATCTTCATCATGGGTATAATGCCGCCAATTTGCACCAGCTCCCACATCGTGTAACGGCCGCTGGGTTTAAGATCAGCTAACACCGGAACCCGTTTTCCGATTCGAGTCCAATCGTCCAACTTAAGCCGGACACCGGCGGCGTGAGCAATCGCTAACAGGTGTAAGACCGCGTTAGTCGATCCTCCTAACGCTATGGCCACGGTCATGGCGTTCTCGAACGATTCTTTGGAAAGGATATCGGAAGGACGAATCCCTCTTTTTATGAGGTTGAGGACGGCGGCGCCGGCACTACGGCAGTCAGCTAGTTTTTCTTCGGAAATCGCAGCCTGAGCCGAGCTATTGGGTAAACTCATTCCCAGAGCTTCGATCGCCGAAGCCATGGTGTTCGCGGTGTACATGCCACCACAGGATCCGGGTCCCGGGATGGCGCAGGACTCGACCGCCTCAAGTTCTTGATCTGAGATCTTTCCGCTGGAATGAGCACCGACCGCTTCGAAAATCGAAACAATATCCAGGTTACGGCCGTTCAAACATCCGGGCAAAATCGTGCCGCCATAAACGAAAACCGAAGGCCGGTTAAGCCGAGCCAGGGCTATGAGACAGCCGGGCATGTTCTTGTCGCATCCGCCCACCGCGACCACTCCATCGAAACCTTCGGCTGCGCTGACCGCTTCGATCGAGTCCGCGATTATCTCCCGTGAAACCATCGAATACTTCATCCCCTCGGTCCCCATTGAGATTCCGTCCGAGACCGTGATGGTATTGAAAGTAATCGATTTGCCTGCGGCGCCTTCGACGCCTTGCACGACTTCGCGAGCGAGCTTGTCGATGTGAACGTTACATGGGGTGACTTCAGACCAGGTAGAAGCCACTCCGATGATCGGTTTCTTAAAATCCTCCTTTTTAAACCCTACGGCGTATAACATCCCCCGGCTGAACGCGCGCTCAGGCCCATCAACAACCGGCGCCGAAAATTCACGGGGATCATGACCATTTTTCTTCATGTACAAGTCATTCTCTAAGGTCCGAAGCTGGAACTGGAAAGCGGAATTTTTTCTGGCAGGAGCCAGGAAGGGGGCGCCACCCGTGGAGCGCTGCCTCGCTTGCGAGGCCGTGGGAAGTAGCGTAGCAAGGAAAAGGGGACAGCCAAGGGGACAGCCAACCATTCTTGAGGGTTTTGAAACACAGGAACAACGAGCAGGAGCTGGCCCGACCGTCGGCCTCGCAAGCGAGGCGCGCTCCACTAAACCAACGCTTGATTCGCCCACAGCATCAGCCTCTCGATCAGGCTCAACGCATCTGCTCTGCCGGTTTCTTCAACGTGAAATACCAATTTCCCTTTTCCACGGATCACGAAAATCTTGCTTAAGAGTGGAGCGGGCAGGTCACCAAGTCTCTCCAAAAGCTGGATCGGAAGCTGTTCGGGCACGAATGGCGATGAACCTTCCACTACAAAATCTCGGTCAAATTCCGGGAATCCTGTCTCGATCACCTTGGCGTGCATCCACTCGGCAACCCATTCCGGCTCGGTCTTCCCGGTGAAGGCGCCGGCCAGAAACCGTGGAGGTTGCCCCGAATGCCGTTCCCTGGTTGTTATGAAGCACCAACTATCAATAGCAGGCGTGTCGGGCACGGACAGTTCGACGTAAGGCCGCGGACCGCGTCCGTTCCATTCGGCCAACCAGGCCATGCCGGCTTTATTCCCGGTTAACCGATACCAGAGCCCTTCGCTGTCTTCTTCCAAGCTCCAGCGCCGCCTTTTGGCCTCGGATCTCACATGACGTAGCGGCGATAGACCGAGAAACCAGACCCATACAAGCAGTCCAGATAGAGCAACCACGGCGAAAGGAACAACAAGTTGGGTCACTGTTCGGCAAGTGAAATCAGGCTCACACCCTTCATCAATGAAAGCTTTGCAACATTTCAGTCACACGAGCCTGCCTGGCTGCCCAAGGCACCTGCCTTAGGCAGCCAGGCCGGCACTAGCGAGCATTTCGCACAAATCCCCTTCCGCGCCATTGCGGCGCCTATGTCGGACCAGTCCCAAAACCGATGCTAGAACACAGGGGGGATTTGTGCGAAATGCTCGCTAGTGCCAACCGAACTAGATCTAGAGAGGATTGTTTCTGAGTTGTACTCGCCTCTCTACCGGTTTGCCTTTGCCTTGAGCCGCAACGAGAGCCAGGCGTCTGATCTCACCCAAGAAACTTTTTTAATATTAGCCAAACAGCAGGCCCAGGTCCGGGATATCACCAAGATCAAGTCTTGGCTCTTTACGACCCTGCGCCGGGAATTCTTGCGGGGTTTACGCTCCCAATCGACTCATCCGGAGGTCGAGCTGAAGCCTGAACACCAAGACCAATTGGTTGCCGATTCCGGGGTACTTAAAGCTTCTGACGCCGCCACGGTCCTCGAGGCATTAGCCGGTGTTGATGAGAGTTATCGAATCGTCCTGGAATTATTTTACCTGGCAGACCTCTCCTATAAAGAGATAGCCGCTAGCTTGGATATTCCAATCGGGACGGTGATGTCCCGGCTGTCCAGAGGTAAGGAACAACTAAGAACACTATTAACCAAAACCGCTCCACCAGACAAAATCATCCCTCGTTCCAACTGAAGAACCAGCCCTCTAAGACATGAATTCGGATGCCGCCAAAGAAGTTTTATCTGCATACCGGTCCGGTGACCGGGATGGAGCGGATCCTTTCTTTCATGAGGCGCTCAAACAAATGGAGAGCGATAGCGAGCTTAAGAAGTGGTTCGACGAGCAACATGATCTGGATCGCGCGATTCGAGAGAAGTTGGCAAGCATCGAGCCTCCGCCTGATCTCCAAGCAAAAATTCTCGCACGGATTAGAGGGGAGAAAGTCCGGCGGTTTGCGCTGCCACAGGTTTGGTTAGCAGCGGCGGCGTGCCTGCTAGTCGGTGGGATTGCCTGGTTCTATTCAGCCCAAAAGCAAGGACCTGACCGATTCCAAGAGTTTAAGACCGATGCCCTGGCGATGGTTTCCGCGGAAGGCGGACCCGTACTCGATCTATGGACCTCGAACATAACCGAGACCCAGAGCTATCTCCGGGAGCATCAAGCGCCCTATGACGAATGGTTGCCGAACCGCCTAAAATCAATGGAAACCGCCGGGTGCCGGGCTTTCGTGTGGAAAGACTACCCGGCTTCGTTGACTTGTTTTCGGTTGCCAGATGGTATGCTCTTACATCTGGTCGTGATCCATCGAGAAGCCATGGGTAACGCGAACATCCCAGTCGGAATGAAGTCGATGGGAGATTGGCACTTAATGTTCCAACAGAAAGATGGGATGCTAATGATGTGGGCGACGCAGGCACCTATGGAGCAACTCAAGCAGATCGTGGTGAAGATAGCGGTGAAACCCCGACTTGGGAAAGCGTAGAGACGCGGATGTCCAGCTCCCTAGGAGCAAAATCTTCGTAGCCTTTGAGCGACATCAAAGACGGTTTCGCGGCCGTCCAACGTCCCAATTGAGATGTCGCTCCTACGGAGCTAGACCCGTTTCTTCGCCTTGCGAGCCATAAAGATCTGACTCCTACGGAGCCTTTTCAATCCTGCGCCCGCGCGACCAGGCTATTGAGTCGCACCTTCGCCGCTGCAGCCATACCTCAATTCCCTACTAATTAACTAGACTTTACAAGGTGGACGGAATACGCTCCCCTTGAGTTCACGAGATTTATCGGAGGACTGGCCCTGCACAATCCCGTTACTAACCCTGGCGCGAGCGGGCTCTCGCTATGAAGAGAACTTGGTCTACGGTGCTCCCTCTCCTGGCGGTTGTGGCTGCGGTTGCACTCGTTTTCTTCGCAAACCTAGATAATGACAGATCGATTCAGCTCCTGAACGTTTCGTACGATCCTACTCGGGAGCTATTTCAGGACCTTAATCGACAGTTCGTTTCGAAGTACGAGCGGGAGACCGGCCAGAAGGTAACCATCAAACAGTCTCATGGCGGCTCTTCCCGCCAGGCCCATGCCGTTATCGACGGCCTGCAAGCGGATGTGGTGTCACTCGCGCTGCCATCGGATATTGAGTTGTTACGGAAACACGGCTTAATCGGCGAAGGTTGGTCAGACCGGCTGCCGCATCATTCGCAGCCTTATACCTCGATGATCGTGTTCGTGGTGCGCAAAGGAAATCCGAAGGGGATCAAGGATTGGCCCGATTTGGTGCGGCCTGATGTTTCTGTGATCACGCCGAACCCGAAGACATCCGGTAACGGCAAGCTCAGCCTATTGGCGGCTTGGGGCGCAATTATTTATCGAGGCGGGACCGAAGCGCAGGCGCGAGATTATCTCAGGCTCCTTTATCAAAATGTACCAGTATTGGGGACAGGGGCGCGAGATTCCACGATGACGTTCACTCAGGATAAGATCGGCGACGTTCATCTAACCTGGGAAAACGAAGCTCGGTTCGAGACTCAGGACTCGCAAGGTGAGCTCGAGATCGTTTACCCGCCAGTCACGATCCGGGCGGAACCAAGCGTTGCCTGGGTTGATAAAAATGTTGAACCAAGGAAAACCGCGGACTACGCGAAAACTTACTTGCAGTTTCTATTCAGCCGGCCAGCTCAAGAGACCATGGCGCGATATGGTTACCGTCCGGTGGACCCGGAAGTGCTTCAGGAATATGCCAGCCACCTGCCGGCGGTTGAGCTATTCCCGGTCACCCTCGTGGCAAAAGACTGGGACGATGCCCAGCAGAAGTTCTTTGCGGATAACGGCGTGTTCGATTTGATCTATACCCCGCGAGCTAAGTGAAACTAGTTCTGAATTATTTGAACTACCGCTGGACTGATGCGCGCAGGGATATTCTTGCCGGCGTGACCGTGGCCGCCATTTCTTTGCCCCAGGCTATGGCCTATGCCTTGATTGCCGGCGTTGACCCTCGCTTTGGCCTCTATTCCGCGATTGTAATCACTGCGGTTGCATCCATTTTTGGTTCCTCGTCTCATCTGATTAACGGTCCCACCAACGCAATTTCCCTGGTGGTTTTTAGCGCGTTGGCATTTCTCGATCCCGACGCTCGGTTTGATGCCTATCAGGCGACTTTTCTCCTCTGTGTCATGGTTGGCATCGTTCAGATTCTCATCGCCGTTTTCCGGCTAGGGGATCTGACCCGCTATATCTCAGAATCTGTGGTGCTCGGATTTATGGCCGGAGCGAGCTGCTTAATTGCTTTGGGCCAACTTGGTAATCTGTTCGGGCTCCACGACCAAGGCACCGGTCACCAGCATGTTCTTCTCCGAGTTTGGCTAACTTTCTCTCAAGGGGGTCCGCCTAATATTTCTGCTCTTGCAATCGGACTAGGGACAATCTTTCTGGTTATCGCTCTGGGCAGGCTCCGGAAAACCTATCGTCTTCCCCAGATGGAGATGTTGGTCACCCTGATATTAGCCGCTGTCGTCGCCGCGGTGTTAGGGTGGTCGGTGCCGGGTACGAACGGCAAAACGCTTATCGCCGTGATTGGAAACGTGCCAGCCGGCCTACCCGCTCCCCACATCCCGGCGATCAAGTTTTGGTGGGTAAAGGATCTTTCCAGCAGCGCAGTGGCAATCGCTTGTCTCGGTCTATTGGAAGCACTGGCGATCGCGAAGTCGATTGCAAATCAGACTCGCCAAACGCTGGACTACAATCGGCAATGTCTAGCGGAAGGTTTGGCTAACCTCACAGGAGGTTTTTTTCAGTGTTTACCGGGGTCCGGTTCGCTGACTCGCTCCGCGATCAACTTTCAATCCGGCGCCGCGAGTCGAGCCTCCGGTGTATTCGCCGCCGCAACCGTTGCCGTGGTTTTACTCTCGCTCGCGCCTTTAGCCCGATATGTTCCGAAAGCGGCTTTAGCCGGTTTACTGTTTGTTACCGCAGCCAAGCTCGTCGATTGGAGACGCTTGCGGCTGGCACTTCGCGCTTCCCGTTACGACGCCGGCTTGATCTTAATCACCGCTTTCTCGGCTCTCTTTATTAGCGTTGAATTTTCGATTTTGATCGGCGTTGCTCTGTCCATCGTTTTGTTTGTGCCGAGAGCCGCCCGGTTGCGTTGTTCCGAGCTGGTCGTCACCACAGAAGGAGTCGTCCGCGAGCGGTTAGCGGAAGACCCGGTTTGTGATGCCCTGATTCTTTATGACCTGGAGGGCGAGATGTTCTTCGGCGCAGCGCCGGAACTCGATCGATATTTTAACGAGCTAAAGGAACGCGCTTTAAGCAAGGCAATTCATGTTATCGTCGTGCGAGTGAAGCGAACTCGAAATCCTGACATGGTTTGCCTGGAACGACTGGAATACTTCATCGAGGACCTCAGAACCAAAGGGATCATCGTTTTGCTTTGTGGGGTTCGCCCTGACTTGGCCAAAGCCATGACGAACATGGGTTTTTCGGACTGGCTTTCGCCAGACCAGGTTTTTCCTGAGGAAGACGACAAAGATTCCGCGACCATCAAAGCGGTCCGCTCCGCCTACGAGCGACTGGAACGTAATGACTGCGAGCATTGCAAGAGGAAGGGATTGCAAGAGGCCGGCCAGGCAAAGTTGTATTACCTGGTCTAAGACCAGCCGAAAAGAGGGCAGCGACGGTTTTTGTCCCGTAGGGACAACAAACCGCTCGGACACCTTGTCCGCGAATTTGGCGCTACCCAGAATGCCGCGGCAATTGATTTTTTTTGTTGCATACTCTACTTGTCTAGTAGTATATAGGGATTCGTGAAACCAATTCTTAGAGGCCAGTCAGCCCCATCTTTCGCCTCACATCAGCTCGTCGCGATGCTGACCTTGGTTGAATCCTGTTGTTGTCGTTAAAACCCTTTCCCAGTCGACAACCGGTCCGTTTTTTCCGTTTAGCATTTAACCAAGCAACAACTCTTTAGTTTCACGTTATGTCTTATTTTCATGCCATCTCGGGGAGCCCGAGCACGCTATCCCGGAACAGTTTTTTATTGCAGGGATTAGAGCAGCGTTTAGCCCCCTACGAAATCGGGCTGCGCAGCTCTCACGCGATCGAGCTACAACCGTTTAAAGCCGGCGCCTCAGACCGTTTAGCTGATCTGATAAATACCGTGCGCGATGCACAAGCCGTTCTTTTGATTACTCCTGTACCCAGTGAAGACTGGGCGGGCTCCATGAAAACGCTTCTCCAATTTTTACCGGCTGGAGCGCTTCAGTATCGGCCTCTCCTTCTCATCGGAACCGGGGGATCTATCGATGAACTTCCGAATCTAGAGAGATCGCTTGGCGGAGAACTAACCCGTCTCAACGGGCGACTCGCTCTTTCATCCATCCACATCGGGCCAAAGAACTGGATATTTTCGGTCAGCCGTGCGCCGTGGCTCACTGCGGGAACGGAGCTACGACTGAATCGTGCGTTAGAGCAGTTACAAAGCTTAGCTGAACAGGCGGTAGCGGTTTCCTAAGTGGTCGGGAGAACCAAAATTCTCCCCAAACCTGCCACGGCGGGTTAAAGACTATCGCCCAAGGGTTTTAGCCCTGGGGTAGTACAAATGAAGTCGCCCTGAAAGGGCGGCCGATGTAGCAAGCTGTGACTCCGGTATGCGAGATTCACCAGCCAGCTCGCAAGCCGATTGGGGGAAAACGAAAGGCACGAGGTCACGAAGGCACTCGGTCGCCCCTTCAGGGCGATTTTATTGATGGCCGGACTCAGGCTCGAAGGAGCCGGGCGATTATACCTTAGGCCCTGCGCGGCCTGTATCGGGGAACTGGAGAAGTTTGCTTGAACGTTCGGTGCGCACGAACGATTTACGTTTGTGGAGCAACCAGTCGCCATCGTTCTCATGGGGGTATCCGGCTCAGGGAAAACGGCCGTCGGCACCCGCTTAGCCGAGAAGCTGAAGTTTGAATTTCTCGATGCCGATAATTTTCATCCGCCGGCCAATATCGAGAAGATGAAACACGGCATTCCTCTAACCGATGAAGATCGATTTCCCTGGTTACAAAATCTCCACGGAGAGCTTTCTACCCGGTTAAATCAGAGTAAGTCTGCTATCCTGGCCTGCTCGGCCTTGAAAGAGACGTACCGCGCAATCCTAGCAGAAGGTCTTCAACAGGTGCGATTCGTGTATCTGCACGTGGATAAAGAAACGCTCGCGGAACGTCTGCAGAAGCGGGCAGGCCATTTTTTCCCGAAGGAACTGCTCGAGAGCCAATTGGCAACGTTGGAGACGCCCCATGACGCCCTCGTGGTAGAGGAGAACCGGCCCCTGGACGAAGTCGTGGATACGATCGTGAAAGCGGTTACTGGCGGGGAACAACATCGGTAGGGCGAAAACCCGACTTCGCAAGGCCTATCCCCCT
>JAFAIO010000063.1 GCA_019236675.1 Verrucomicrobiota bacterium | reverse complement strand
ATGCCCTTTTTTTCGATTAGCCGGCAAGCTTGCAGAAGCTGAAACCGCCCATTGTCCGGTAAGGTTCGCGGTTCGTACTCGAAATCGGAACCAGGTATCCCAGTTCTCTGTATCCGAATCTTATCCGGACTACATCCAGTCGCGATCATCGACTGCCGAATCGAGTGCGATCTGGCCAGTAATAGATCGGCTGCCTCGAAAACTTGCTTCAACCGGCGCTGGCCGAAAGGAGTATTGAATCCGACTGCAACATCGGCGCCATGAAAGGAGACGATTACCGGGATCGCGCGCTTGCGAAACAATGGCAGCCAGAAAACGCCGTTGTTGCCGAAGTAAATGTGCAGAAGGCCGATGTTGTTAGCGCGAACTAGCTTCGAAAACGCCGAGCACTCAGACGGTAAGGCCAACTGCGGACTATTTAGGATCTGCTTTTGCCAGATTCGGCGAGCCCAGCGGAGTTTTGATCGGCCCAACAAATGGACAAGCGGGTATGGAAACCGATCCAAGTTTTCGCGTTTAAATGCAAAGGCATGAATTTTAACTCGTTTCGGCCCGACCACTTGGCGATAGACGTGCCACATTTCTGGCTTCAAGAAGGTCGGGCAAAAAATGCCGATGTTCGGGGCGTCCGATTGCACGGGTTTAGTAAAAGGCCGGTATCAGCCTAGCTGTAGCACGAAGTCTGGACATAAAAAAAAGGCCGGCTAAGCCGGCCTTCCTGATACTGCGAACGGGTCGATCTTTGCTCAGAACGTGAACGAAAACAACTTCCACACGTTCGGTCGTTCTTGCTTATTATTGAGAGCGTCTATCGGATTGGACAAGATGACCTGTTGGCCGCTGCCGTAGCTGGCGGGAGCACCTGGGTTTAAGAGCTGGTACTTTCTAGGGGCTGTAAACCACTTGTGCACCATGCTTGAGTCTGAACCCTCTTCGACGGCCGGCCTCGGCGGAATCGGTTGAGGCCTAACTCTTGGCGTCGTTGTAAACTCCTGAGCGAACGCCCCGCCAACGGAAAGACAAAAAAGAATCAAGCCTAGCAGGAATCCTTTTTTCATATGCGCCTTCTTTTCTTATTTCTACGGATCTGCCGTAGCGTCTGTGCCGCAACCTAAGCCGTTCTTTGCCGATTTACTAGCACAATACACGCAGATTACGCGTGATTGGCGCTATCTTCGATGAACGGCAAGCCAATGCGTTCTGCAATGTCGCCCTATCGATCGTGGGTCGATTCGCTATCCTCCCTTACCGTCGTTTCGCCCAATCCGGGATCGTATACCCGCGATGGACCAGATCGATAATCGTGAACGACTCGACCTTTGGGGTTTCGCGGATCTTTCGGTTTGGACCGAAAAAGAAGTCGTATGTTTCCTTTTGGCTGGGATCGTCTCGATCTAACGGACCGGCGCTCTGCTGAACCAGGTTCCCGCTGTCCACGTAATAGTACTCCAAATCGCTCAATAGACTTGATTGATCGCGATCTTTGTTATCGAGCTCGAGGCTATAACCCTGCACCAGGCCTTGCCTCTGTAGCTCTGGTATCTCGCCGACATAGATATTGTCAAAGTCGATCAGGACATCCGAGTCCGGCGGCGTAATCCGGCGGTACCCGTCGGAATCCTTTTGATAACCAGCCCAGAGCCAAGTGTTCGGACCCGATTTGCGATACCACGTTCCCACAAAAATCTCGGGGCTACCGTCTCCTTGGATGTCCACTTCGACCTTTTTGATGACCCACAAGCCGCCGCTGTTCTCGGTCCTGTCAGGGACTTTCATGGCGAGGTAATCGGCGACCGGGTCTTTTATGTTCTGGCCATTGGCCAACGCGCCTAGCCAGAAACTCAGCCAAACCAGAAACGCGCGACGGACAAAAAAGTGAAGAGGCATCCGCTCCATGAGAAGGGAATCTTAGCGCCTGGCTGCGTGCTTGGCGTTCCTTTTGACGCCGACTGTCGCGATCAGGATCCCGGAAACGCCGGTCCGGTTGGAGGAGTCACGGACCACCAGCTTCGGCTCGGTCAAAATTGATTTTGGGCGTACTCGTTTCTTTTCCATCGACGTAAGGAGTAGCTCAGCGGCCGAACGGCCGATCTGGGAGCGTTGCTGGTCGACGGTACTGAGCGGCACTTTCAAAAACTGGCCGTACCGATGATTACCAACGCCGATCAACCCGAAATCAGCCGGCAGACTCAAGTTTGCCTCCAAAGCTGCCTGCAGCGCCCCGATAGCAATAGGATCGCTCGCAGCGAACACGGCATCCGGAGGCGACGGCAGTTTCAACAGCCGTTGCATGGCCTCGTACCCTCCGGACTCTTCATGATAATTAGATTCCATTACCAGAGCAGCATCCGAAGGAAGTGCTAATGTGGCCAGAGCCCGACGATAGCCATGTAATCGGCCGACTGCCGTTGTCACTGTTTGCGGACCGGCAATATGAGCAATTCGCCGGTATCCTTGATCATACAAATGCCGGGTCGCTTGGAACCCGATCCGGCTGTCGTCGCCTCCAACGAAGTTCAAACCGGGCAAACGCCGATCAATCAAGACCATCGGGACCGACAACCCCGCTAGGATCTTGCGCCAAGACGTGTTGCTTGGTTCATGAGCCGAAGCGAGGAGAAGGCCATCGACTTGGTTGGACAGCAGCATCCTCAGCATCTCTTCTTCTCGAGGGGCATTTTCCTCGGTATTGCAGACTAACAGGTTGTAACCTGCGGCGCTGGTTACGGAATCGATCCCTTTCAGGACTTCGGCGAAGAAGGATCGAGACAAGTCCGGCACCACAACGCCCAAGACGTTAGTCTTTCTGGTGACCAGACCGCGTGCCAACGAGTTGGGGTGATAGCCGAATTTTTTCACCGCAGCGAAAACTCTGACTCGAGTCGCTTCGCTGATATCCTCGCGATTTTGCAGAGCGGCGCTGATCGTGGAGACCGAGAGTTTGAGATGGTGCGCGAGGTCCTTCAGGCGGATTGCCATGGTGTTCGAGTCCGGAGTAAAGTCAGCCGGAACAGCCGAACCAGTGTGCCGCAAAAAGGTATAGAAAAAAAGGTCGAAATTGTTGGGGGGGCGAGCGACAGCTGGCATTGGTAGAATGAGACAATACTTAGTTAGAACCAGCTCTGCGGTAGAAGCTGCGATCCAAGGTCTCCAGGCGACCAGCCCATTTCCGATCGAGCGAGTCGGTTCTCACTTTGGGGTTGTTTATCGAGGTAATGCGAAACGCAAAGTCAAACTGCTGACTGGCGGTGGTAGCGGGCACGAGCCCCTGTTCCTGGGGGCGGTTGGGCCGGGAATGGCAGACGGCGCCATTGCGGGGGAGATCTTTACGGCGCCGAATCCCTACTCCATCCTGGCCGTAACCGAAGCACTCCAGCCATTCGACGCGGTAATTTACCTCTATGGCAACTATACCGGTGATGTCCTGAATTTTGGCTTGGCCGTTGAAGAAGCACATGCCAAGGGGATTAAGGTGAAGGAACTCCGGGTTCACGATGATGTCGCATCCGCAAATTCTGACGCCGCTGCGGATCGCCGCGGAATAGCTGGCGATATTTTTGTACTCAAGTGTGTCGCGGCAGCTGCTGATAGAGGAAACAGTTTTTCCGATGTGCTAGCGGTGGGTGAAAGAGCTTCCAACTGGACTCGATCCCTTGGCGTTGCACTTAGGGCGGCGTCCTCAATCGACAGCGGCCAACCAATGTTCGAGTTGCCGGTTGGTGAAATCGAGATCGGCATGGGTTTGCACGGAGAAATGGGTGTGCAGCGGTCGACCTTTGAGCCGGTGGAAATCTTGGTTCCAAGAATGCTGGATTTGATCCTGGCTGACTTTCAGTCCACCGGGATCAAGCTCGATCGCGCCGCGGTAATGGTGAACGGATTGGGTAGTACCACTGTGTTGGAACTGCTGGCCGTTGCCGGTCAGACAAAGATCAATCTCAAGAAGAACGGGATCAGCAGCCCACTGTTAGCGACCGGTCAATTTGCCACCTCACTGGACATGGCCGGTTTCTCGATCACACTCATTAGATTAGATGACGAGCTGCAAGAGCTGCTAACCACTGACGCTAGTTCCTTTGCTTACTCAACGACCCGGTGCTGAGTGTGCCCGGCGATTAAAGCCAGCTATATTTGTCCGATAAATAAGGAGAGAACGGAAGAGCGAGACATGAAGGCAATTGCGATCGGCGCAGACGACGCCGCTGTAGAACTGAAGGCGCAAATCATCAAACATTTGGAGAGCTCGGAAATTCCCATTCACGATTATGGAGTTTTCTCTAATGACCCGATGCTTTACCCAGATATCGCCCTTGAAGTGGCGCAGGCTGTGGCTGACGGGAAACACGAACGCGGAATTTTGATGTGCGGTACGGGAATCGGAGTTTGCATCACCGCGAATAAAGTACCCGGGATTCGAGCGGCCGTCTGCCACGACCTCTATTCAGCGGAACGCTCACGGATGAGTAATGATTGCCAGATCATGACTCTGGGATCGCGAGTCATTGCCCCGGAGCTGGCCAAGTCCTTGGTCGATGTCTGGTTACGTTCCGAATTTCAAGCCGGCCGGTCCGGACCAAAGGTGGAACGGATCAAAGAGATCGAGAAATCTTTGGCCGGTGTTCGGTGACAGGGAACAATCGCGAATCGACACGAATGGACGCGAACTTAAAAAAGCCTAACCGCAGATAGACGCAGATGTACGCAGATAGATGAAGTTGCTACGTTTCTTTTGAGAGAGCTGCGACTTTGCCTAAATTGTGATCGCAGCAGATTTTATCTGCGTCGATCTGCGTTCATCTGCGGTTTCATGGTTCTTCGCGTGCATTAAGAGTCCATTCGCGGTTGTGTTTTAGCGGCGTGTGCGTGTGTTGACCCATGGATTGCCGAATATCAACGCTGGGGTGGCGCCTGATTTCGTTCGGGGTGGGTGTCTGTGTATCGCTCGTTTCTACCGCCACTTTGGCGGCACCTGGTAATTCCTTCGACGAAAACTGGGTGGCGAGTTGGGGCTGCGCACCCGGGTTTGCCATAGGCCAGGAGCTTGCCAATCAAACACTGCGACAGTTTGTTCGACTTAGCGTCGGCGGTAGCCGGGTGCGTATCCGGTTGTCCAACGAAACCGGTACTCAGCCGTTGGTCATCGGAGCTGCGCACGTGGCGATAGCCGTCCGCGAAAAAGGAGGCATCGATCGTTCCACGGATCGTGTGCTGACGTTTTACGGTAACCCTGGCGTAACCATTTCTCCTGGCTCACCGGTCCTTAGCGATCCGGTAGATCTCGCGGTGCAACCGCTGACCAAACTGGCGATTAGCCTTTACATAACTCGCGACACCGGTTCCTCGGTCATGCATTTGCTCGGACAAGAGACCGGTTACCTATCCGCCTCCGGCGATGAAACCGGCGAGACCACAATCGCAGACGCCAGTACGGTTGCTGAACGTTATTTCGTGACCAGAGTAGAGGTGAACTCGGCCGACAATGTCGGAACTATCGTTGCCCTAGGAGACTCAATCACTGATGGGCGAGGATCGACTCCGGACGCAGATCGGCGTTGGCCTGACCGGTTAGCCGAACGATTGAATGAAGCGGGGTTACACGTCGGGGTAGTAAACGCCGGAATCGCCGGGAACCGGATATTACACGATCTCCCGGAAATGGTTTGCGGGCCTAGCGCGTTATCGCGTTTTGATCGGGATGTACTGAGCGTACCGGGAGCCAGGTTCCTGATCATCTTCGAGGGCTTTAATGATGTCACGCATCCCACGGCCAACGCTCTCCCCGAACAGGCAGTGACGATCGAGCAAGTCATCGGCGGTCTTAAACAACTGATCGCCAGAGCTCGCGGTCATCGACTTAAGATCATCGGAGCAACCGAGTTGCCTTGCGAAGGAACGTCTTTCTACTCCCCGGAGATTGCAGCAGAACGGGGCGCTTTAAATCAGTGGATTCGTACCAGTAACGTTTTTGACGCCGTGATCGATTTCGAAGCTGCTGTTCGAGACCCGGATCATCCTGCCCGAGTACGTCCTGATTTTGATTCAGGAGATCATGACCACCTGAATGATGCCGGTTATCGGGCGATGGCCGAAGCGATCGATTTGAAGCTGTTCACGGGACCGTGAGTAGCTCCTCCACTATCCCGGCCGCACGCGATAGCCGCCGGACTTCTCGTCTGCCTCTAACTTAAGCTGTCCGCGTTTTTGGCCCTCTAACAAAAGATCATTAAAGGAACGGAAGCCGAAGGCGCGTTCGTTGAAACCGGGATTTCTC
>JAFAIO010000547.1 GCA_019236675.1 Verrucomicrobiota bacterium | reverse complement strand
AGCACATTTTTTGCCTTCCGGGGTCAGACACCGGCACTGCATACGGGGCTACGCCTCGGACTCGGTTACCTCGTCGCGGTGATCGTTGGGCTTGCGATAGGATTTCTTAAGCCAAGCGCGATTTTGCGGAGGGGTAACACAAGCTCGAGATCCCGACAGCGAGCCGGGTTCAGGATCGCAGTGCTCCCAGACTCACAACCAGTCGATTCGGGGGCAACAAAGATCTCAAAGCTCGTTGGTGCTGTTCGGATGGCGAGCGACGATTTCCTTGAAACCACGTTTTACTTTACAATCGGCGCAGCAATCGCGACCACCTTCAACACTGCAGTTAACCAACGGCTTATGCTGCCTCTTGCCTCCAGTTCAACTCTTTCGATAATGGCGATGATGGTGTTGTCGGCAATTTTGACGCTCTGCAGCACTTCCGATGCGTTTATAGCGGCTACATTTGTCACATTCCCAATGGTGGCTCGTCTCGCATTTCTCGTTTTCGGGCCCATGTTCGATCTGAAACTCTTCTTTCTCTATTCGGTCCTATTTAAAAAGCGCTTTGTCTTCGGTCTTGGAATTGGACTTTTCCTGCTGGTAGGTATACTCTGCGAAAGTCTTGTGACGTGGATTTATGCGAGCCAGGGTTTCTAACGTAGTCAATGGTCTCACCTTAGTTGGGCTCGGGAGTTTTTTTGTAGTCTTTTATGTTAGTGGTAGAATTAATCAGTATCTTAATCCAATCTTTAGGCCGTTAGTCTTGATCGCCGGTATGGCTATCGTTATCGCCGGCCTCGTTTATTTAATGACTACTCACTCCGGTCAATGCTGCCTGGACGAAGATTGCGTTCACGGGCACGTTGACAATCCACCTTGGAGCTTGGCGTTTTTCGGCGTAATTTGCCTTCCTGTTCTCTTCGGAGCCATTTTTTCAAAAGATGCTTTCGATCAGCAGGTCGTTGTAAATCGCGGGTTGTTTGGAGGTGCTGCGAAGCTTCCGGGCGCCCGTCAATTTCACAGGACCGTTGTCGGGAATCCCGTGTCGCCGGTGAACCTCGGCGCGCATATTAATGAAGCGATGTCCGGATCTGGGGATCTGCCCGCGGCGGATGACGGTAACATCGCACTTGAAGTGTCCGACCTTTTATATGTGGAGACGCAAGAGCCGCTAAGGAAGAGTCTTGCTGGCAGGACAGTGGAAGTCGTGGGTCAATACCTTTCGGGTTCTACGAACGACGAATTCAAATTGGTCAGAATGTTTATGTGGTGCTGTGCTGCCGACGCTCGTCCGATTTACGTTTCCGTTGCTCACGCAAGTTTGGGTGATGTTTCGGACTTGGAATGGGTAAAAGTGACAGGTACGGCGGAATTATCTACCGACAAGGGACAGACCCGCGTGCTTCTTAGAGCTAATAGCGTAGAGACTACAGATCCTCCCGAGGAAGCGATGCTTTATTAACTGCAGGCGCCTCTTGAATCGACTAGGGGCAAAGTCCACGGGGAGCAAGCTCCCAGGGGGCTCCATATTTAACAGATTGATCACCCAAACCGAGGGACAACACCCCATTTCCGTCGCTTAGGGTGCGAAAAACCGCTTCACTCTCCCTCGGTTTGCGTCCGTAGGCTCACTTACTCGAAATTTGAGTCGTGCACGATATACTTTTTATCCACCTCCTTGTCGTGCAAAATAGCGACTTCCATCGACCCATCAATCCCTCGCGTGACCTGGTACTTCTCGCCGTAAATGGTGGTCATTTTAATTGGACTTCCACCCGATTGGGTCGGAGACGACGCTAGAATGCCTTTCGGATTCAAATTGCCACTCGTTCCGAAGATGGGATCGTACACCTTATTCTCCCCCTCCGGATCCTGCACCCGGTAGTGGTTATCGAACTCCCAACCCTTCAAGTTCGGGGTGTTGATCACCGGCTCCGTTGAGCCCAGAACCTTCTCACCGGGAGCGGCGAGAACGATGAAGCCACCCTTCGGAGCGAAGCTGATTACTTTCAAGTAAGTGCCCTTCAAACCTCGCTTCTCTTCTGCCAGCCGCTTGGCGAGGTTGGCCGCTGCTCGGCAGTTGATTTGCGTGCCCTTGGGAGGAGGAAGATTTGGCCATTGGGAGTATCCTTTGCTTAGACTGTAGATATAGCCACCCTCCGCGATCTCGACCAACACCTCTCCCATAATCTTTATTCGCTCAGCAAAGGACTGATCCGAGGTTGGCGGATGCGAGGTTGTAGAAGGGCCAGGATGCTGTGGATTGTGTCCTGATGTGGAAGGGCCAGGATGCTGTGGATTGTGTCCTGATGTAGAAGGACCAGGATGCTGTGGATTGTGTTGCTGTGGTTTGTTCATAAAGGCTTTCTAGGTTAATTTCGAGTGCTGTATCGTAGATAATGGACACCAGATTCCAGAGACGGGGCGTTTTTTGTCCCAGCTGCCGCAATCATCGTCTCGATGGTGCCTGAACCCGACGACGATTCCGCACAAACTGGAACTTGTCTTTCGGAAATCCGTGCGTTGTTGCTTGGTTGTCCACTATTAAAAACGCAACTTACCCGAAAGTGGTAGGTCGTTGGGATGTCGGAGGGCAAGTCAGAGCCACCCCCCCTGCTAAAGAAACAGAAAGCCGTTTGTGCAGATCTAGAAAGTACAGATATGTTTGTTCGCGATTCTGAGAATCACTTCTGCGAAGAATGGCTCTTCCATTTGAATCTGAGCGACGTAGATGTAGCGGCCCCGAGAACATAAAGGCTCAATCACCCAAAAGGGTAACTTCCGCCGCTTTGGGTGCGCGGCCCGGGCCGGCGCGTCTAGGTTAGCCGATCCTGCGGGCGTGGCGTTGGTGGGAATAAGTTTTTTGCGGCTCTCCGATTTTTTTCTGAGGGCATCGGAGCTTTTTCTCGTTGGAGTTAGTAAGCACAGCTCGCGGAGGCGAGCCAGAGGAAGCCCGGCCCCTTCTAACCAAAGCCCGGGCGTAACTAACCAACTATGTGATTAACATAAAGTTAACCAGTGTGCCGCCCGGCATTGTCCATTTGTCGTTGTCGTTCCTGCGCAACAGCAGAATTTTGCCACCCGAATCGAACAGGGCTTCCGCAGCCGCTGGGCGAATGGAGTTCGGTCTCGGGGCCTCTGGGTCGTAAAAGTAATCTCGTCGCGCCATTTCAGCTGTCCTATTCTTTGATTGGTTCTCGAAACCACGCCTCGACTTCAGGCGTGGTATCCACCGGCACCTTATCGTTTCCCGGCGGCACTTTGATGAGCAGGATCTGTGTGCCTGCTGCCGAGCAGACTTTCTCTTGTGTAGTCGCCTGTGAGCCTCCTTAGACACGGTAAATCATGGTAAACCGGATGTGGTTGACCTTGCCTAAGACGGTAAACCATGGTAAACCAATTTTGATTTACCTATCCTTCGACTCATGGAATTGACGCAGAACCTCTGGGAAAGATACGGATTTACCCACAACCCATACGACACTAAGGCGCTCTCGCTCAGCAAGGCGGCACCCCTCTCAGTACAGGAAGCCTACATCCCGCGCGCGGATTCTGCTGCCACGGCTGACCTGTTGACGAATTTCCTGCGCAATCCGGGCGGCGGCCGGATTGTGGTCGAGGGCGATCCTGGCGTTGGGAAGACCACCTTTGTTAACTTTCACCGGCAGCAGTGGGAGACGAAGGCGAGACATAAGCTGATCTCGCCGCCGGGCGAAATCTCCGTACGGGAAGGCTGGAGCGAACGTGATTTTTTGCTCAACCTTCTGGCGTCCCTCTCCGCGAGGCTTCGGCTCGATCTTGGGGAAAAGGCGTTCGAGAAGAACAAGCTTTTGAGCGAGATTACCGCCGTTGTAGGGGTGCGGTCTGAAGACGGTAGCGGATTGAGTGGCAGTCTCACTTTGTTCGGCTTTGGCGGCGGACTGGGACGCACTCGGAGCAAGTCTGTGAAGATCGGAGAGATCACAAACGAACATCTGCGCGATTACCTGCATGGGCTCATGGAGCTCGTGAAGAAGCAGGGCTTCGCCGGGGTGATTTTCCACTTCGACAACCTGGAATTGCTGGGCCGGCGAGATGTCGGAGCTTTGAAGACTTTCTTCGAAGCCGTCCGCGACGCTCTGCAGGAATCAGGGGTGTATTTCATCTTCGTCGCCAATACAGGGATGTTTCAGCAGGTGATCGTTCCGCTTCCCCGGGTACGCAGCATTTTCTTTGACACGCCTGTTCGTCTCGATCCCTTGTCGGCATTGGAAGCCAAGGCCGTGATCGATCGGCGTTACCAACTGCTTGCTGTACCTGGGAAACAATGGATTAAACCAGTGACTGACCAGGTCGTGGAAAGCCTGTATCATATCTTCACGGGTAGGATTCGTTACGTGATGAATGCGATCACCTCGCTCATTAGCCATTTGCCCGACAGCTACGCGCGGTCACTCGAGCTAGCACAGGCTACCACGATATTCCAAGCCATCGTGCTCAGCGAAGTGAAGGCCCTGCTGCATGGAACGGAGGAGGCGGTGTTTCTCCAGGCCGCCGCCGCCGGGCGCTTTACCAACAGCGAACTGGGAACTCGGGCGCAAAAAAGCAAACAGCAGATCCAAAAATATTTGGACAACTGGCTGGGCTTGAACCTAGTTTCCCAAAAGGAAAGGGTCGGTCGCAACCAGTTCTATGAGATCGATCCCCGCTTCGCTATCCTAAGGGAGCAGCAGGAACATCCACAGATGTCCTCAGAGCTGACGGAAACAAGTTCGAATCCTACCTCAGGGACCAATCCTTAGCGTCCTACTCAAGTTTCTCGGGCCGACCCCAAATATAAACCAGCGATTGAAATCAAACATAACGATATCTCTATCCTCTATCCAGAGAGTCGTCTTCACTTCGCTTGGAGATCATATAGCAACACGAAAATGAGGTCCGCAGTTCAGAAACAGCTAGACCGTCAGAAATTGGAAATCTGCAAAGCGATCCTCGGCAACAACGAACTCACCCTAGCTAGTGCGCTGGCACTGGTAATTTTGGAATGTGAAGGGTACTCAACCATAGACTATTATACGATAGGGTAGCGTCGCCCGAGCGGGCGAAAGGGATTGGAGAATGTAGACGTAATGCATGGTAGTTTAGGTTGGTCCGCCTTCGGGCCGTTGACGCGGCCCTACGGCGCGACGCTTTCGCCCTTTGGGTAAGTTTCGTAGAAGGTGGCAGCCACCCAGCGGGGCCTGCCGCGCTGTAGCCCGCGAGGAACGAGCGGACGAAAGGGAATGGAAAGGTAGTGCATCATAGGGTTAGGTTGGTCCGCCTTCGGGCCGCTTGACGCGGCCCTACGGCGCGACGCTTTCGTCCTTTGGGTAGGTTTCGTTGATGCTGGCAGCCACCCAGTGGGGCCTGCCGCGCTGTAGCCCGCGAGGAACGAGCGGGCGAAAGGGAATGGAA
>JAFAIO010000528.1 GCA_019236675.1 Verrucomicrobiota bacterium | reverse complement strand
TGATTTCGGATTCTCTCCATTGCGAAACAGAGCGTACCGCGACGCTTGCGGAACTGATTCACGAGAAAACAGCGGGTAATCCTTTTTTCGCCATTCAATTCATCTCTGTACTGGCTGACGAAGGACTGCTCACTTTCGATCACAACGCCGGGCGATGGGCTTGGGATCTCGATCGCATTAACGCCAAAGGTTACACCGATAATGTGGTGGACCTTCTTGTTGAAAAGCTTAGCCGGCTATCCGCTGAAACCCAAAAGGCTTTGCAGTTGTTTGCCTGCATCGGCAACAGTGCGGAGGATGTTCTGCTGGAGACCGCCTACGAGGGTCTGGGCAAGAGCTTGCACGACGCTCTTTGGGACGCAGTCCACGCCGGCCTCGTCTTCCGGTCGGAGGGTACTTACCGGTTCCTCCATGACCGCGTCCAAGAGGCAGCATACACGCTGATACCCGAAGCCGCGCGGAGTCGGGCCCACTTGCAAATTGGCCGCCTGCTCGGGTCGCGGACTGAACCCGCGGAGATTGAAGGCCGAGTTTTTGAGATCGTAAACCAGCTCAACCGGGGATCGCGCCTGATCACGTCTCCTGACGAACGTAAGCAGGTTGCCAGACTCAATTTTATCGCAGGCCGGCGGGCAAGGCTTTCAACGGCTTATGCGTCGGCGATAGAGTATCTGACAGCCGGTAAAGAATTGCTGACCGAGCAGGACTGGAACGAAAATTATGAGCTTATATTTGGGATTGAATCTCAATTGGCTGAATGTGAATTACTGACCGCAAGCATGGCGGCAGCCGAACAACGCCTCTCAATGCTGGCAGGCCGGGCTGCAACGGTTCAGGATATCGCTGCAGTTGTGCGCCTGCGTCTTACCCTCTTTACGACCTTGGATCAGATGGACCGCGGTGTTGAGGTATGCCTTGAATACCTTCGAAGAGGCGGCACGGATTGGTCACCCCACCCGACACCAGATCAGGCTCAGCGCGAATACGACAGGACTTGGATAAAACTCGGCAGCCGCTCGATTGAATCGATCGTAGACCTGCCGTTGATGACCGATCCGGACGCCCTTGCCGAGCTGGAAGTCCTCACTGAGATCGTAACGCCGGCGGAGTTCACTGACGAGAATCTGCTTTTGCTGGTGATATGCCGGATGGTTAACCTGAGTCTCGAGCACGGCAACAGCGACGGATCATGCTTCGCCTATGTTTACCTTGGCATGATCGCCGGCGAGCGATTTGGCAGGTATGAAATCGGGGGCCGTTTTGGCCAGCTCGGCTATGACTTGGTGGAGAAGCGTGGCTTGCGACGCTTTCAAGCTCGGACCTATCTGTCGCTCGCAGATCTTGTCATTCCGTGGACGAGTCATGTCCGAGCCGCTCGAGATCTGATCCGTCAAGCCTTCGATACTGCAGACCGAATCGGCGACCTTACCTTTGCGGCTTATAGTTGTTTCAGTTTGAACGCCAATTTGCTCGCGACGGGAGATTCGCTCGTCGACACCCATCGCGAGGCCGAGAATAGCCTCGAGTTTGCGCAAAGGACGCGATTTGGTCTCGTGGTCGATACCATCACGGCTCAAATTTATCTGATTCGGACGCTTCGAGGCCTGACCAGCGAGTTCGGCTGCTTCAATGATGCTCAGTTTGATGAGCTTCGATTCGAACGTCGTCTGGCGAAGGATCCCCATCTCGCGTTCGCCGAGGGCCGGTACTGGATTCGAAAACTGCAAGCTCGTTTCTTGGCGGCAGACTATTCATCTGCACTTCAGGCGGCAGCAAATGCCCAAAGGCTGCTTTGGACATCGCGGTTCACTCTTTTCGAAGGGGCGGAGTACGAATTTTATTCCGCGCTGTCTCATGCAGCGGTCTGGGACTCGGCAACGGCCGGCCAGCAAGAGCATCACTTCAAAGCCGTCAGAGATCATTACGGACAGCTCGGAGTGTGGGCCGACAACTGTCCCGAAAACTTTCTGACTCGCGTGGCGCTGGTGAGCGCAGAGATTGCCCGGATCGAAGGCCGCGATCTCGATGCGATGCGGCTCTACGAACAGTCTATCAGCTCCGCCCGCGAGAATGGCTTTATCCACATCGAGGGCGTCGCCAACGAAGTCGCTGCGCGTTTCTACGCAGCACGCGGATTCGAGACTATCGCGCACGCCTATCTGCGAAATGCCAGTTATTGTTACATCCGTTGGGGGGCCGATGGCAAGGTGCGGCAACTCGATGAATTCCTTCCGCATCACCGAGAGGAAGAACTTTTGCCGCATCCAACGTCTGTCCGCCATAGCCGGTTGGACGAGGTGGCAACACGGTTGATTGCAGGCGGCGGCGGAAGCACCATCGGAGCGTCAGTCGAGCAGCTGGACTTGGCTACTGTTATCAAAGTGTCACAAACCGTATCGACCGAGATTGTCCTGGAGAAACTAATCGACACGCTGATGTGTACGGCCATCGAGCACGCTGGAGCTGAGCGCGGCTTGCTCATACGTCAGCGAGAGGGTGAGCCGAGGATCGAGGCCGAAGCCACGATCAGGGGCACTAGTGTCATCGTGCGATTGCGAGAAGAAGCCGTCCGCAGTGCGTCAATCCAGGCGGATGTTGCCGGGTTCGCAGCCGAGGCCCCAGAGTCAATTATCCATTATGTCTTCCGGACCCAGGAAAGCTTGATTCTCGAAGACGCCGCCGCCCAAAATCCATTCTTCTCGGATCCATATCTTCGTCGGAAACAGGCCCGCTCAATTCTTTGTCTCCCTTTGATTAATCAGGCCAAACTGATCGGCGTGCTCTATCTCGAAAATAACCTGACCCCTCACGTCTTTACCCCCAAGCGGATAGCAGTGCTGAAACTTCTTGCTTCGCAAGCCGCGATCTCGCTCGAGAATACGCGTCTTTATCGAGATCTCGAGAAACGCGAAGCAAAGATTCGGCGTCTGGTCGACGCGAATATTATGGGGATCTTTATGTCGAACTTTGAAGGTCAGATTTTTGAGGCGAACGAAGCCTTTCTCGAGATGGTGAACTACAGCCGCGAAGATCTCGTATCGGGCCGCCTCAATTGGAAGGACCTGACTCCGCCGGAATGGCGTGATCTTACCGAACAGAATCTCGCACAATTGAAGGCGACGGGGATTCTTCCGCCTTACGAGAAGGAGTACTATCGGAACGATGGCAGCCGGATACCCGTTCTGGTTGGCTCGGCCGTGCTAGAAGAAGCTCAGGATGAAGGGGTCTCGTTTGTACTCGATTTGACGGAACAAAAGCAGGCGGAAGATGCTCTCCGTCAGAGCCAGGTCCATTTGGCGGAAACGCAGGCTGAGCTAGCGCATGTCACCCGGGTGACAGCGCTGGGTGAGCTGACCGCGTCAATCGCTCACGAGATAAATCAACCGCTGGCAGGCATGTTAACCAACGCCAACGCCGGCCTCCGTTGGTTGGCTGGAGAGACGCCTAACCTTGACGAAGCTCGCATTGCCATTCGCCGCATCGTTCGAGATGGAACTCGCGCGAGCGATGTGATCTCGCGGATACGTGCTCTTTTCAAAAAGGCTGCCGCTGCGAGAGAGCGTGTCGACATTAATGAGATGATCCAGGAGGTTCTCGCGGTTACTAACAGCGAATTGCAGAGAAATCGAATATCGCTGAGGACTGAATTCGCCAGAGATCTGCCAATGGTGATAGGAGACAAAGTCCAACTGCAACAAGTCATTCTGAATCTGTTAGTCAACTCGATCGAAGCCATGTGCGGCGTTAGCGAGGGTTCGCGCGACCTATGGGTGAGTTCGCGGAACAGCCTTGGTATTACCGGTGAAATCGGAACAAATACCGCTCTAACCGAATCGCATTGTCCCTCCGTGCTAGTTGCAGTCCGAGATTCCGGACCAGGGTTGAGTCCGACGCAATTTAAACAGGTCTTTGACACCTATTACACGACCAAACCTCAAGGGATGGGCATGGGCCTGGCGATCAGTCGATCGATTATTGAGGCTCACAATGGACGCCTGTGGGCGACAGCAAATGTGCCCCGAGGCGCCGTATTCCAATTCACGTTGCCGATTGAGAGCCAGGACAGGTCTTGACCATTTTATGAAACCTAAATCAGCAGATCGGATCTGGGGTAACTGCCTTTTCGAACGAGTCCACCTTTACAGTACGACGCTATGAGAGTTGCTCCTTTTCATGGCCAGCTAATTGCACTTTCCCCCCCCGATATCAAAAACGGGCAACTGAATCCTGGTAGCAGGCGACTAGAAGTGGCGGTACAGGCCAAAAGCGGCTAGATTAGCTGTTGTATGGATCAGGCGAATGGCGACTCACGGCAGCCGGTGGCGCGGCGCAGATCTTTATTTTCGCATTCTGCCTTTAGGATTTGGCAGTTCCTCCTAGCCGTGTCTTCCGCAGCTCCGCCACAATTGGCTTTGCAGCCCGTCCGGCGGATTGTCCATGTGCAAGGAGGTAAAGTCGTGGGCCGCGGGGGTGGCAGGAGAGACAACCTGTTATTTCTCTGTTTTTAAGAGTTCAAGTGAATAGACATTATGAGCTCCTCGGGACCTATCCTCTTAGTCGATGATGACCCGAACGATGTGGAGTTGACCTTAACGGCGTTAGAGGATTACCAACTTGCCAACGAGGTGGTGGTTGCTGGGGATGGTGCAGAGGCACTCGATTATCTTTATCGCAGAGGCGCGTTCGCTTCGCGGGCGAATGGTGGCCCGGCTGTCATGCTGCTCGATCTGAATCTACCCAAGGTGGGTGGGTTAGAGGTGCTTCAACAGATCAAAGCGGATGAGAGTCTTAGGATGATTCCCGTGGTTGTCCTCACCTCTTCCCGCGAAGAGAGAGACATGGTGGCGAGTTATCGATTAGGTGTGAGTGCGTATGTGGTGAAACCGGTCGACTTTAATGACTTTGTCGACGCTATTCGGGAACTCGGCGTTTTAAGAGCCTTAAGCGAAGCCAAGGAACGCGCTAAGCTTGCCAAGGCCCAAGAAGCATTGCGGCGGAGTGAAGCTTATCTAGCGGAAGCGCAAAAGTTGAGCCATACGGGGAGTTTCGGCTGGGAAGTTTCCAGTGGAAAGATTTACTGGTCGGAAGAGACCTTCCGCATCTTTGAATGCGATCTATCGACTGCACCTACCCTGGATCTCATACTCAAGCGAACTCATCCGGAAGACAGGGCGCTGGTCCGGGAGGTACTCGATAACGTCTCACTTGAGAGGAAGGATTTCGACGTGGAACACCGGTTACTGATGCCGGATGGATCTATTAAATACCTCCACGTTGTGGGGCGTCTGTCAGTAAACGAGTCTGGCAGCCTTGAATGCGTGGGTGCGGTTGCGGACATTACCGAGCGCGAGCGAGCGGAACTCAAG
>JAFAIO010000412.1 GCA_019236675.1 Verrucomicrobiota bacterium | reverse complement strand
TAATTACCAAGCCTTGCAGTCTCGAGGTTTAACTCCCACGGACGTCGTTAATGCAGTTAACGCGCAGAACCTGACGTTGCCGGCGGGTACCGCAAAGATCGCTGAATTAGAATATCAGGTCGGGTTGAATTCTAGTCCCAGGACGATCGACGAGCTCAATGCCATTCCGGTGAAGACAGTTGGCAACACTGTTATCTACGTGCGCGACGTTGCCAACATCCGGGACGGTTTTATTCCACAGACTAATGTCGTCCGCTTCAATGGCCAGCGGGCTTCCATGCTGGATATCCAGAAAATAGGCAACGCTTCCACACTAGATATCGTCGCCGGGGTCAAGAAGCTTTTGCCAGAGCTGAAGAAGACCTTGCCTGACAACCTTAACCTTCAGCTGCTAACTGACCAATCGATTTTCGTCACGGCGGCAATCGAGGGGGTAATTCGCGAAGGTGTGATCGCTGCTTGTTTAACCGCTCTGATGATCCTCATCTTTCTCGGGGATTTTCGGAGCACGATCATCATCGCGATTTCGATTCCTCTAGCGATTCTCTGTTCGATCGTAACCCTGAGCGCACTCGGTGAAACCATCAATATCATGACCCTGGGTGGTCTGGCGCTGGCCGTCGGCATTCTGGTGGACGACGCGACGGTCACAATCGAGAACATTGACCGGCATTTGGCTGAAGGAAAACCTAAATTGGACGCCATCCGCGACGGAGCCGCCCAGATTGCGGTACCGGCCTTGGTTTCTACCCTCTGTATCTGTATCGTTTTCGTCCCAATTTTCTTCCTGTCCGGTGTAGCCAAGTACCTGTTTGCACCACTGGCTGAAGCCGTGATTTTCGCGATGCTGGCGTCTTATATTTTGTCCAGGACGCTGGTACCGACTCTGGCCATGTACTGGATGAAAGAAGTCCACCCTGGCGGGACGCATGGCCATGCTGCTCACGCGCCGTCGCGTGGCATGTTCGGCTGGTTTGGTGCTTTTCATCGCGGATTCGAACGGCGGTTCGAAGCATTCCGGGAAGGTTATCGCGACCTCTTAGGACTCTGCCTTCGAAATGCAGGGAAGGTGGTTACTTTGGTGGTAGGATTTTCCGTCGTCTCCCTGTTGTTGTTCCCTTTCTTAGGGCAGAACTTTTTCCCCAGCGTTGACGCCGGCCGGTTTGATCTGCACGTGCGGATGAAAACGGGAATGCGGATCGAGGAGACTGCTCGCAATGCCGACCTCATCGAGCAAATGATCCGGCAAGTAATCCCCGCCAACCAGTTACAGGGGATCATTGATAATTTGGGTATTCCTTACAGCGGGATCAACCTCTCTTACAACAATACCGGCACTATGAGCGCCGCGGACGGGGATATTCTCGTTTCCTTAAACGAGAACCATGATCCAACAGACAGTTACATCCAAAAGATTCGAACCCGTTTGCAGAAGGACTTTCCGGGAGTCGGCTTTTGGTTTCCGCCGGCCGATATCGTCGCCCAAATTCTAAATTTCGGCTTACCCGCTCCGCTGGATATCCAGGTGATCGGAGCCAACCGGCCGGCCAACGCGGCTTTCGCACGGAATCTGATGGAGAAAGTTCGTAGAGTCGCCGGTGCGGTCGACGTTAGAATCCAGGAACCCACGGATGCGCCCCGGCTTAACCTGACGGTTGATCGTTCGAAGGCGGCGCTGCTGGGCCTGACTCAAACCCAGGTAGCCAACTCGGTCTTGGGCGCTTTGGCCGGATCGCAAACCACGGCTCCGAATTTCTGGGTCGATCCGAAGAATTCGGTAAATTACCAGATCAATGCTATGGCCCCGCAGTACGATATGGATTCTCTGGATGCCGTACGCAATCTACCAATCCTAGGCGGCACCGGCCAAACTTTACAGATCTTAGGCAACGTCGCTGATATCTCACGGAGCGCGACATTCCCAGTGGCCGACCATTTCAACATTCGGCCGGTCACTAATATTTATGCCAATGTTTCCGGCAGAGATTTAGGCGCTGTGGCTGCAGATGTTCAGAAATTGATCGCCGGTGCCGAGAAAGATCTGCCCAAAGGTAGTTCGGTCGTCCTTCGCGGTCAGATTCGCACCATGAATGACTCTTTCGTGGGGCTATATCTGGGTCTCCTGTTTTCGATGGTGCTGGTCTATTTGCTCATGGTGGTGAATTTCCAATCTTGGATCGAGCCGTTAATCATCATCACGGCATTGCCCTGCGCTTTGGCTGGGATCGTTTGGGTGTTATTTATTACTCACACGACGTTAAGTGTTCCGGCATTGATGGGCGCGATTATGTGTATGGGAGTCGCCACTGCTAATAGCGTGTTGGTAGTCACCTTTGCCAATGAACAGCAAGAAGAGTTCAAGGATTCTTACCGGTCAGCGCTGCAAGCGGGCTATGTCCGGCTGCGGCCCGTTCTCATGACTGCTTTGGCTATGATCATCGGTATGGTCCCGATGGCGCTAGGCCTGGGAGAAGGTGGTGAACAAAATGCGCCTCTCGGTCGTGCGGTTATTGGCGGCCTGTTGTTTGCCACGACGGCGACGTTGTTCTTTGTACCCACCGTCTTCATGCTGGCTCGGAAACGGCAATCGTCCCGCGCCGGATCGGGCTCCCCAGAGCCTGCAACCGCTTAATTTTGAAGATTACATAAACGAACAATATGGATGGAAGCATTCTGGAAGCCGAGCCGGAAAAATCGGCTCAACCCAAATCGCCGCCTGATCAAAGAGCTAACGCACGGCGCTCAGGGGTAATTAAGCTGGTTATCGTAGTTTCCCTGGCAGTTTTCGCCGCGCTAGCGTTCATCGGTATTACGTCTCGTTCCGCGTCTACGACTGCGTTACAGGACCAGACGAATCAGGCCGCCGAACTAACTGTAGCTGTGGTAACACCGGAGAAAGCACCTGCCACGGTTTCCGTCGATCTGCCTGGTCAAACCCAACCTTATACTGAAGCGCCGATCTTTGCCCAGACGACCGGTTACTTGAAGAAGTGGGACTTCGATATCGGCGCCAGAGTCAAAGCGGGGGATATCCTGGCGGAAATTGATACTCCTCAGGTTGACCAAGACCTAAACCAAGCGAAAGCGAATCTGCGCCAAGCTCAGGCTGCCCTGGATCTGTCCTTGGTTACGTTCAAGCGGGACCGAGATCTCCTGGAGCGGAAGGTGATTGCTCAGCAGGATTTCGATACCGCCTCCAGCGACTTGCATTCGAAGGAGGCGACTGTTAACGCCAACGCGGCCGCTGTTTCCCGGCTGCAAGCCTTGGAGGATTTTAAAATCGTCAAGGCGCCGTTTGATGGGATCGTCACGCGTCGAAATACGGACATTGGGCAGATCGTTAACTCGGGGTCAGGAACTCCGCTGTTTGATGTGGCCCAAGTTTCGCCGCTGCGGATCTACGTAAACGTTCCGGAGACCATGGCGGGATACGTTCGATTAGGCGGCCCGGCAAATGTTACCTTCAACGAGTTTCCCGGACAAAAGTTTTCGGGACAAGTTGTCAGGACCGCTCAGGCCATTGAGCCGGCTTCCCGGACGTTATTGACCGAAATCGATGTTGCCAATGATTCAGGTCAACTTTTTCCGGGAGCCTATTCGCCGGTGCACTTGGAAACCGAGGGACCAACATCGTTGCTGGTTCCTGCCAGCTCTCTGCTCTTCAGGTCCGAAGGCGCATCCCTTGGAATCATCGGCTCGGACAACCGGGTTCACATCAAGAAGGTTAAGATCGGGCGCGATCTAGGCGGCAAATTGGAAATTGTGGACGGGATTTTGCCTACGGATCGAATCGTCCTGAACCCAGTGGATAGCCTGGCCGAGGGGACGCTTGTTCATGTACAAGGGGCAAATGCGAAAGAGTCGCAACGGCTAAGCGAAACGACGACTACCAAACCAATTTCCGGGGGCTAAAACGGCCTGAATGGCCGCGGATCGATCCGCCGATTCGTTCGACGCATTATATGGTTTCAACTGCATGTGACGCTCGACGCGATCCGCGCCATTCAGGCTAAAAACCAAAGATAGAAGATGGAATTATCCGCAGATTACACAGATTATGTTCTAGGGCTTGGCTCGCGATCCATCGCGCGGCATCCCCAGCACCTGGAGGGGAGCCGCTTTAACGTGTGCCTGACCATAGAGCGGAATTCCCCTCAACGCGGTTCGGTCCGAAACGCTTGGCAGCAGGCGACTCCCGAGAACGACCCGGGACGAGCCATGTTTCGGAACCTAGGCGCTTCGTACCCAGCGTACATCAGTCCTCAAAACCCAATCCGCCGCCGCTCGTTTTGGTGCGACAGGTTCTATGTAATTTTGCCCCGGAGACTTTCGGGGCTGTGTAATCTGCGGATATTAAAAGGGTTTTAATTGGGAAACGAAATGTCTAACAATTCAGGAACTAACGGCCTGCATTGCTCAAGGGTGCATGCGTCCAGCAAGTGGGGGATGGGCGCTGCAGGCTAAATGCGAGAAGTAACGGTAGAACATCGGCGGTTTAAAATCGGCCCGCAATCGAAGTCGTTTATCTTTTTGTTAGCGGCGAGCATTGCCTTACCCTCCCTTTCGATCGATTCCTGCTTGGCATCGTTGCCGGTCATTGGTGTATCCCTGGGTGTACATTCGGGCGACACGGTCTCGATCTTGAGCCTCTTTATGATTGGCTTTGCCGGGGGCCAACTCGCTTTTGGTCCGCTTTCAGATCGGATCGGTCGCCGGTCTGCGCTTTTGATCGGCTGCGTTCTGTTTGCTGTCGCCTCGGTTGGTTGCGCGTGTGCACCGACGCTGACCGTCCTCGCTTTCTGGCGATTGGTTCAAGGACTGGGCGCGGCCGCCGGATCGGTTATCACGTTTGCTATTATCCGTGACCTCTTCTCTGGAGCTGCCGCCCGTTCGCGCCTGTCCTACATCAGCGTGGTCGGCACTATCGCTCCGATTGTAGCCCCAACTCTCGGCGGTTTGATTGCAACCTGGCAAGGTTGGCGGGCCGTCTTTTTCTGGCTCGCGGCCGCTAGCCTGCTTCTGGTCATCGTCCTTGTGACCGGCCTTGAAGAATCGTTGCCGACTCGGAATCGCCATGCCTTGCGTCCGCGGCATATAATGACGAACTACTGGCGGGTCCTATCTCATCGGACCTGCCTTCTGTACTTGTTGATCGGCGGGTTTAGTTTTGGATCGCTCTTTGCGTATGTTAGCGGCTCAGCTTTCGTCTTTATCGATGTCTTTGGAGTCGATCCACGGATCTATGGAGCTCTCTTCGCGGTAAATGCATTTGCCATAGCCATTGGAGCGTTCACCAGCGGCCGGCTAAGCACGCGGGGTTTTTCGGCGAACCGGTTGATTCTTGCTGGTTTACTCATTTCCTTTTGCGCGACCGCCGCGCTATTCGGTGAAGCAGTCTTGGGATGGCTCAATGCATTCTCGATCATGCCGCTCCTGATTCTCAACACTTTCTCAATGGGGTTAGTCACGCCGAACGCCGTGCATGGTACCATGGAACCAATGCCGCGCATCGCCGGTGTCGCCTCCTCGGCATTCGGTAGCATCCGAATGCTTGGAGGGGCTGTCTCTAGCGAATTTGTGGCCATGTGGTACCACCGAACACCCGTGGCCATGGGTGAAGTCATGGCTCTGTTTGCGGCGTGTTCCTTGTTGGTCGGCCTGCTTCTCATTCAGCCTCGGCGGAGCCGGGGCGAACGATTGGAAGAAGCGGAGACGATCGCGAACGCAGTCAACGCGCCGTAGGGCGACAACCACTCGTACTCGTCGTCGTCCTCGTTCTCGAACGGGTTCGTCTGGGCGTGTCCCATGGGGACTTATCCCGAAGGGATAAAAGGACTCAGCCTGGGGGTTTAACCCCGGTTTTAACCCCAGGGATCGACCCAACCTATGGACCCGCCCTGCCTGCCCGCCGTAGTTCCGGGAGATAGGGACGAAGGAGGGAAAGGGCGGCAGACAGTTCGTTTCAAAAACGGGTTCGATATTTGAGTGCCGCAAAATCCGGTCTGCCGCCCCTTCAGGGCGGGCATATTTTTTGTCGATACCCGGGGTTGAAACCAGGTTGAAACCCCGGGCTGAGTCCTTTTACCCCTTCGGAGCAAGTCCCTCCGGGACAACCTGGCAACCTCATTGGCGGTCCCAAAAATTTCCGCCTTGACCTTTAGCTAACGCGTGTTAGCTCTCCAGGAACTAACACGAGTTAGGAAACACCGTTTTCACCCCCCAAGGAACAAACGCCGGAAACGAGATCGCCGGCATCGCGTCGAGAACGCCCAATCACCAATCACGAATCACTAATCACCAGTCATCCCTGGGTGCCCCCTATGTCTGTGCACGCCCAACCCAAGGTTACCTCACCACAACCCCACGCTGCGACTCCGCCTCGCCGCTCCTTTTCCTTTTTCCACGCCCTGCGTTTCCGAGAATCTTATTGCGCCTGGATCTTCATCGCTCCGGCTCTTATCGGCTTCTTAACCTTCTATCTGATGCCCGCGTTTCGCGCGCTTTACATCAGTCTAACCGACTGGAACCTGCTGCGCGTTCCCAAGTTCATTGGTCCCGCTAATTTCTCGAAGCTCTGGAACGATCCGAATTTCTGGAACTCGATGAAGGTGACCGTCCTTTATGTCCTCTACAATATCCCGATCCAGACTGTCATCGGACTGTTACTGGCTGTTCTGCTGGCTCGCCTGGGCCGTTCGGTCATTCTCCGCTCGGTCATTCTTGCACCGTATCTAATCGCGAACGTAATCGCAGCGATCATTTGGTTTTGGATGTTAGATCCGTTGCTCGGCTTTGGGAACGCCGTCCTGCAATGGATCGGGATCGGCCGGATCCCGTTTTTCACGGACCAGCAACTCGCGTTGCCGACTATTGCCGTGGTCAACATCTGGCGACACATGGGGCTTACGGCATTGCTGTTCTACACCGGCATCCAGGCCATCCCGAGGGACATTTATGAAGCCGCCAGGATCGAGGGAGCAGGCGCCTGGAGAAGCTTTTTTGGAATTACTTTGCCGCTGATTCGGCCAACCATGGTCTTCGTCTTAGTCACCAGCATCATCGGGTCCTTCCAGGTCTTTGACTCGATCGCGGTTACAACTCTCGGTGGGCCGAACTATGCCACTCGGACCATCGTCTGGTACATCTACGAAAACGGCTTTGTAAACTTCCGCATGGGGTACGCATCGGCGTTGTCCTGCGCCTTATTCGTATGTCTCGCCATCGTCACGCTGGTGCAAATGCGGATCCTTCGGTCGGGACAATCAGAACTCGGATGAATGCTAACCACGAATTGATCCGCCTTCGCCAAGCCTACGGCGCGACAGGCTACGAATGAACACGAACGAAAAAGAAGGTTGCCCGTTGGCGTCGCACACCCAAGGGGAGGGATTGCAGCCTGTCCGACAAAGCCACCTGTTTGCCGCTCTTTTTCTCGTAAATGTTGGCGACGTCGGATCCTCGCGATCCGTTGTCTTCAGAGACCCAACGCGCACCGGCATCCAATGGCTAAGCTAGACCCAGAGGTTACACACGTCCCAAAGGCGCGCGAGGACGCGGGCCCTACCAGGCCTGGGGCGTCAATTCGTAGCCCGTCGCGCCGTAGGCCTGGCGGAGGCGGATCCCCTTCGCGTTTTAGATTTTCCGTTTGGGTCGGGTACGGAATCCTGGCGGTATTCGCGATCATCTCGCTCGGCCCGATATGGATTGCCTTTAAGACCGCGCTCAGTGACAGCAGTACCCTGTTCACCGGTGCTAGCTCGCTGCTGCCTCAGCATCCAACGCTTTTCAACCTCGAGCGCGTTATCGGCCTGATTAACCCTACCGATCCGCGCCTGCAGCAGACCAGCTTTGGGAAAGTGGACTTCTATCGGGCGCTGATGAATAGCATGGCTTTCACTCTGCTGGCTGTGGTCCCTCAGATCGCCTTTAGCGCGATGGCTGCTTACGCTTTTGCGCGACTCCGGTTTTACGGACGCAGGCTGATCTTTTTCCTTTTTCTGGCTGCTACCATGATTCCCAGCGTGGTGCTTTTCATCCCCAATTTCATTCTGATCAAAGACCTTGGTTGGCTGAATACCTACCAAGGTATGGCGGCGCCATACGCTTTGATGACTCCTTTTGCGGTTTTCTTTTTGCGCCAGATGTTTTTGTCAACGCCTCGAGAATTGGAAGAATCTGCCCTCATCGATGGCGCCTGTTATTTCACCATTTTCTTCCGAGTCGTGCTGCCGGTTCATCGTTCTGCCCTTGCTACTTTAACCATCCTTGCTTCGATCAACGCCTGGAACGAATTTTTTTGGCCATTTCTAGTCGGTCGAGACCGATCGGTTCAAGTAATGGCAGTCGCCATCAATTCGTTTCGAGCCCAGCAAGCAGGGGGAGTGCCGGATTGGAGCGGTTTAATGGCTTGCACGGTTCTCGGTATTGTTCCGGTCGCTATCCTTCTCGTGCTCTTTGGCCGCAAGGTCGTGGAATCCTTGCAATACACCGGCTTCCGCTAGCGCATAACCAGTAAGCAGTAAGCAGTAAGCAGTAAACAGTAAGCAGTAACCGATGACAGATGACAAAAGCTACTAACGACTAACCACCAACCGCAAACTACTAATCACCAATCACCTTTCACTTTTCACCTCTCACCTTTCACCCCTAACTTCCACCCCCCATGCCTCCCCTGACTAAGACATTGCTCGCGGCCAGCTTCATGGCAGGGATTCCGGTGCAGGGCGCAACGGAACTCAACTACTGGCTATGGGATAGTAACCAGCAACCTTCCTATCAGGCGTGTGCGGACGCGTTTGAAAAGGAAAATCCCGATATCAAAATCAAAATCACCCAAACCGGGTGGTTCGACTACTGGACTGCCTTGAATACGGCTTTCGTGTCGGGGACGGCTCCCGACGTTTTTTGGGATCATCTGTCCCGGTATCCTGAGTTTATTGACAACGGACTGCTGGTCGATCTCTCCCCATTGATCGCTCGTGACAACATACCAACGGATCGTTACGTAG
>JAFAIO010000521.1 GCA_019236675.1 Verrucomicrobiota bacterium | reverse complement strand
CAGAAATTGCACGCTCGCGCTACGTATCCCGAAAAGAGACTCAAGAAGGTTTATCATTTCTTGCAAGCAAGCTCAGTGATCATCGGAAAGAACCGGCATCGTTTCTGAAATCCCAAGATCTGGCGTGATCGGCCGCTAAGGGTCGGTCGATCCATCTGGATTTTATGGCGGCAGCAGGTCAAAAGCTCAAAGCAGTTTCGTGTAATGTATAGACGCGACCCCTCTGCTTAGCGGGAGATTTCTTAGCGGTCTTACTACTCAGGGTGCAGTATTTTAAGAGTGCCGCCGCGAAGCCGGACGGGTCCAGTGCCGAGGTTGCTGTAGCTATTCACCACGAGTGTGCCGCCGTCAATGTTGGTACCGCCGGTGTAGGTGTTTGTACCGGTCAGGATCAACGAGCCGGGGCCAGCCTTAGTGAATGCGGCTGGTCCGCTGATGTCCCCGCTCAATGTTGAGATCGTGCCAGAGTCGGCTAGGAAAGTGCCACCTCCATTATTGAGCGTGATCGGGCTACTCGATGTGATCCCGCCGCCAGCCGCCAGGGCTTCAAGCGTGCCAGCTCGAAAAGTAAGCGACCCTCTTCCTAGGCTGCTCTTTATCGTCAGTATACCGCCGTCGATGTTAGTACCCCCGCTGTAGCTACTAACGCCGGTCAGAGTCAGTCTGCCGGATCCGGTTTTGGTTAGCGCTCCGGTACCGATAATGTTGCCGGAAAAGGTTGAATCAGAGCCATGATTGATCTCGATGGTACCCCCCGGGCCAATCAGCGACAGAGTATGGCTGTCGTTAAGGCGAGCTTTGACTTCTAGCCTTCCCCCTTCCAAATCCACAAACTTTCCGAAGCCCTGGTTGCTTAGGGCCGCCTCACTGCTTACACCGAGGGTACCCGTTATTAGGTTTGGACCTACAAAGCTTCCGAATGCAGCCGGTGACATTCCCGCTGCGATTGTATTAACGACAGCGCGCCGAGCTGTTTCGATAACAACCACCGTGTTAGAGCCGATGTTTGCCACATACGCATACAGCCCGTCGGGCGTAAACGCTACGCCGACCGAACTAGCTCCCACTGGGATTTCGTCGACAACAGCCAACTTGTCCGTGTCGATCACCGAGACAACGTTAGCATATAACTCTGTCACATAGGCGTATCGCCCATCGGGTGATATCGCGACGCCAATAGCATTACTGCCCACGGCGATGGTTTTGATAACAGCTTTTGTGGTCGTGTCGATGACCGATAAGGTGTCGCTGCTCTCCGTGGTCACGTAGACTCGCTGTCCATCCGGACTCACTGCCACTCCATGAGAAAGGCCCGGCACCATGATCGTACTAACGAGGGTCTGCGAGATCGTATCGACGACTGAGACGGTGCCGGCATTGAAGTTTGTTACGTAGAGATACTCACCGTCTGGTGTCAGCGCCACGCCTTCCGGATTCGGTCCTGCGAAGATACTGTTAGTGACGGTCTCTGTTGCCGTGTCGATGACCGATATGTTGTTGGAATAGAGGTTCGCTACGTAGGCTGAACGGCCGTCAGGCGAGATCGCGATCCCGCCGGGATAGTTCCCCACGCCGATCACCTGCACCACCGTCTGAGTCGCCGTGTCGATTACTAGTACTGCGCTTTGGCTATGGTTCGTGACGTATGCATACCGACCGTCGGGTGTCATGGCGACTCCGTAAGAAGATCCCGCCACCGCAACAGTATTAGCAAGGGCCTGCGTGCCTGTGTCGATCACCGACACCGTATTGGAAGAGACATCCGGTACGTAAGCGTATTGTATGATCTGTGCCCATGACGAGTCTGCCAGCATGACAGCTAGGCCGGCCATAAGTATCACCAGGGTCGAAAGCTTAAAGAAACCAGGCCAGGGGAATTTCCGTTTCATAGTTAACTGCCTCTGAATTCTCGGCTTCGCACGGCCGCGGGCTACCATGGCAGGCTCGAGCGTCCGCCGGAGGATCCCGGGACGAATCAAATTAAGGAATGAGCTCCAGTTTTCTAAAAATAAAAGAATATTTTTCCACAAACTATCCTCGCTGTTTCCGTGCAACTAAATACCGCCAGAGCTTCAGATGCCGATAGCATTGAGCAACCGTTCGACGCGCCTTAGGCTTGCAGGGCGTGCGAGGCACCCATTCAACGGGCTTCTTAGAGCAAAGGTTGCGGCCGTTGTGACTAGGATGTCGAATGGTCTGCCATGAGCAAGCCTCAGGCGCGTCGAATGGATCACTGTGGGTGCTGCTAACGAGATCGGATCAAGCGCATCAGAGCTGCGGTTTTGTGTTGGATGAGCGCCAGCTTCTTGGCTCGACTCCAACGCTTTAGTTGACGTTCGCGTTGGAGCGCTATCGCTATTGGAAACGGTCCTTCAAAATAAACTAGGCGCCCGCCGGGATGATCGCGTGTAAACTTAGCTCCGTTTGTGCCATCGTGTTGTTGCAGTCGGGCCGCCAAATCGCCTGCGCTTCCGATGTAGAGTGCACCGTCTGAGCAAGAGAGGATGTAGATAAATGCTTGCTGAGAGACCGCCGGTGGTGGTTCTAGGGTTGGCAGGTATGAGAGAGCATCGCGCTTCACGGTACCGCTTTTGCAGACTGTAAAATGCCGAGAGTGTAGCGCAACCAGGCCCATTCGACGCGCTCCCGCCTTGAGCTTGTCGAAAGGTTAGGCTTGCTCAGGCATGCGAGGCACCCATTCAACGCGCTTCTTAGAGCAAAGGTTGCGGCCGTTGTGATAGGATGTCGAATGGCCTGCCATGAGCAAGCCTAACCTTTCGACAAGCTCAAGGCGGGAGCGCGTCGAATGGCTGCCTCGCATGGATTCGAACCATGGCAAAGTGATCCAGAGTCACTTGTGCTACCGTTACACCACGAGGCAAAAGGAAGGGAAGTTCGAATACCATATCGTGGGTAAATCGCAAATGACAAGTGGGCCGGGTGCATGCGTCCTCTGAAGCGGTGGCGATCGCCAACGACAGCCCCTATGGACTGGCCGCCGGCATATGGACTCGCAGCCTCGAACGCTCGATGAACATCCCGCGTCGCCTCCAAGCCGGAACGGTATGGGTCAATGCCTATCGCGTCGTCAGCTATCTAGCACCGTTCGGCGGCGTCAAAGCGTCCGGAATCGGCCGGGAGAATGGGTTAAACGGAATCTACGAATACCTCGAAGAGAAGAGCATCTTCATCAAGGCGAGCCCGGGTATAGCAAACCCGTTCGCGCTCGGATGATCTTATCCTCTCCCAGCTCAGCTACCGAACGGGTTTGTCACATTCGTTCCGGCTGGCGGCCTGAACTCGTACTCCGATTCGGGTACAGGGTCGCGTTTTACGTTTGAGTAGTCGATCAACACTCGTTCGCCGCGCGGGCTTTGGTAATCAACCTTCTGCGGGGTCAGATCTGTCTGCATCGTGAGGGTTAGCGATTTCACCAACCGGCGGATGGACGCGGTTTTTGGGGTTAGGGTGATGACGTAGGTGTTGCCTTCTTTGGTGCCTTCAATGTTGTAGTAGTCGGCGACTCGCTGAAAATTCAGTCCGGCGGTTAACGCTTCTAACGATTGACGGATAATTGGCCGTTTCTCGAGATCGTATTGCTCAGCCGTTTTGAGGTTGGGATAGTAGATGGTCATTTTTTTCCCATCGATCACTGTGGTACTGGGGGAATTGCCGGTGATCTCACGTCGGATGTTGTCCGGAGGCGTGAACCAGATTTTCCCCTCATTGATCACCGGATCCTTCAAGATGGCCATGTGCCGCTCTTCCCGAAAGTTAGCCTGAAGCGAGGTGCGATTTTGATAAACGGTTTCCAGGCGCTTAACCAGGTCGGTGATCTCGTCCTGAGAAAGTGGCGCCGCCTGCAGAGCGGTAGCGAAACAAACGGCGATTAAAATTGAGATGATCTTACTCATTTATAAACGGGTTAAATGACAACGAATTACTCCGGTAACTTTACAGCTTTTCGGCGCTCGCGAGATTTTTCACCACAAAGACACAAAGATCACTAAGAACCGAATGATAAAAAACTTTCTCCAGAACCATCCTCTGACTTTGCGTCCTTTGTGTCTTCGTGGTGCAATTTTTGATTTTAGGCGCAGGCTCAAGGCTGCCAAATGGGCACGAAGTTATACCATTGGTCTGGAAATTCGCGAACGATAGCCTCGAAGACGTCCGCCACCCGTTGGGTATTGGTGTCCGTGCTCGAGGCGCTATCCATTTCGATAGAAGGGTAGGCGTAACAACCGTACCGGCCTGGCTGCAGTTGTAGTACGAAGGCGGGGATGATAGTGGCACCGGTGTGCTGCCAGATGCGAGCCGCTGCGGCCGAGAACAGGGTTGGTCTGCCAAAGAACCGGACTTCCACGCCGCTGTTAAGATAGGGTCGATCCACCAGCATCGCCACCAGTTCATTGCGGCGAAGTGCCTGGATGATCTCGACAAAGGCGAATTTATCCGCCCCAACGGTGATGGTTTTAATCCCAAACCGGGCCCGATATTCCTGACGCCAGACGTCAAGTTTCGGGGTCGGTTCTCGCATGGTGACCACATTGACTGGGAAACCTTCAGCGGCTAACACCATTCCACCCAGCTCCCAAGCTCCGAGATGGCCGGTAATCAAGAGAGTTCCTCGGCCCCGGCTCCGGCCTTCCGCGAGAAATTCGAACCCTCGCCGGGCAACGATCAACTTATTCATGCTGGGGACGCCGCCGGCAGCGGCATCGCAGAAATCGTGGAGCATCCGCAAGAAATTCTGGAAACAAGCTAGACAGAGTTCCGAGGCGTGCTGGTTGCTCAACTCAGCGAGGTTAGACAAAAGAGCGGCCCGTCGCTCCGGACAGAAGCGGTAACCCAAGCTGCCAACCCCGGCGGCGAACGACCGGGTCAATGGACGAGGCAGGTGACGAACAAGCCAGCTGGCGATCTCGAAAGAGAACGGCGAGTACCACGCGTTCCGCGGTAAAGACAGATCGTTTTGGTTACCCGGGATTGCCGGTACCGGTTCTGGCGCTGTCTGATGCATGCCTTAATGCGCGAAACTGAAGGTCATCGATCCTCGCCGATAGAATTGAACTTTGGCCCCGACGAGTTGATTCCCTTGGCGCTGGAAAGTGGCGTTCCAGATTTTCCCGTTCTGGGCTGATGCCTGGTTTGAGTCAAAATATGGGACAACCTGTCTGAGTAGGGCCCAAGGGCGAAGGAGACTAGGCGTCCGGTCGAGCTGGCCGGTCCAGCCGTTACGAGCGAGCAGGCCGGTTGCGACCAAGTGCCCGTCGTGGGCTTGAATCTGAAGGACCTCCGCGCCGCCTTTAGAAAAGATCAGATCGTAATCTCCCGTTGATTGAGTCCTGAGGATAACGTCGCCAACGATAGAAGTCTGAGTGGTTTGATAGACCATTTGGCCGTCATGTTTTTTGGCGTCAGAAAGCCCAGGGAGCTCGTTTACGGTTTGACAGGCAGAGAACAACAGAGCGAGACAAAAAAGAGGGAGATAACGGGACATCTTCTAAATCTTCGGATTTTTGAGCGGTTCCGGATGCCAGACCGCTTCGATGCGTTTGAGGCTTGCCCAGAGCAATCCAGCCCAGACCAAGCAAGGAGCGTATCGAATAGCTAGGCATTCGAAAGGTGTGCCCCGACATTAGCAGGCAACGACAAAAATCGCTCCCGAATTTTCACTATTTGGGCACGTTTTAGGCTACAGGGCAGCAGCCGGTCGATAAAGGCGCTGATTTTTGTCGGGTTGTCGGGGGTGGGTTTGGATGTCGTGTAGGCCGTGGGCGGCTGGCGGCTTGGCGTTTTTGAAGGGAGAAGCAGCATCTTAACTTGAGTTCGCCTTTTTGTATTTATGACGCGAACCTCTTCGACGGGTTAAGATTTTGTATTATTCGGAGGATGGATTAGTGGAGCGGGCCTCTTGTGAGGCCGACCTGAGCGGATGGCAACATCAAGCTTTCGGCTTCGTCGGACAGGCTGTGGTCCGTGGCCCCACCAATCGTGTCGACGACGAGGACGATTTGCTCCGCCCCTCACGTTCCCGGCGATCCCGGCGTTGGCGCTCGTTCTCGGCGTTCCTTAATGGGGGAGGTCCTCTATAACCGTACCGGCGGCAATCCCGTGACGCTCGAACCATCCTTGGTTTACCAGAAGGGCGTAGCTCACGGCATCGGAAAGGCTATTGACCGGCGTTTCGTCGTAGGGCTGCATTTTCCTGATCTGGACGATTTTACCGTCTGGCTGGATGTAGGCGATCGAGAGAGGAATGGACGCATCTTTCATCCAGAAGGAGAGGCGTTGCGGCTTGGGAAAGATGAAGAGCATCCCCGCGCCTTCGCCGAGCGTTTCGCGGAACCGTAGGCCTTTTGAGAGTTGTTGCGAAGTTTCTGCTAGCTCGACGTCCAAGGTTTCATCCCCGATGTGGATTTGGGAGGTCCGAAACCCGAACTCGTCGAGTTCGGCGGATGGAGTGGACGAAGCGAGAGGCTTTGACGGCGTAGTTGATTTGAACGGAGAAACGGATGGGGAACGGGTAGGGAACGGAGTACCGGAGAAGGTTTGGGTAACCGCCGGCGATTCCGGAGTTGGTTGGATTTGAGGTGTGTGCTTGGCGTGGGGAGTTGGCGTAGCAGTGGGCGTTCGCGTTACTTTGGGCGTTGGCCTCGCCACAGCGACCGGGCCGCTCTCCGCTTCGAGGAAATAATAGGCGCCGATGCCTAAAGCAAGGGCTCCGACAAAACAGAACAGCGCGACTGCCACCAGGATAAGGATGGCCAACGCCAGCGGGACCTGACATGAAGAAGGCTTTTCCCTTTGCATCGACGCGTTGTTACAAGAGACGCGATCTAAGTCTTTTGCATGGAAGCGGTTCCGGCCTACGTTTTTGGCAACCTATAGGAAAGCTGTTTATGGATATTTATCTAGCGATTGGATTCGCGCCATTGGTTTTGCGAGTCTTTGCCGTAAGCCGGCTTCGGGCGGCGCTGATTGGAGGAGCTAGGAGCTAGAATCTAGGAGGTAGGAGGCGAAACGGCGATCGGGCGAGGCCGTCCCGGAGGGACTTAGTGAAACGTAGCCAGCCCCGAAAGACTTTCGGCGCTGGCTACGTTCATTTAATCCCTACGGGATCCACCTTCACTAACGTCTTCCCAAACTCCCGCACATCTGCAG
>JAFAIO010000461.1 GCA_019236675.1 Verrucomicrobiota bacterium | reverse complement strand
TACCAAGTTCTTTCCAGGCCATGTGCAAAGTTTCCTATTGGTTTGTTCAGCCCAGGCAGAAATCGTCTCTAGACCGGGGCTTGGCCGAAAGCTTGAAGCCGATGAGGGTTCCGGGGCGGCTGCAAGCGTTCGAAAAATTGAAGCGATTATAGAGCACTCCCTCCAGACCGCGAATCTAAAGACGGAATAGGAGATTCTGGGGGGCCCCCTCTTTGGTGGGGCGAGGTTCCTGCATGTCCTTGGATCTCACGCAGAGAGACGGGCGTCTCCCGCCGGGTTGTGTGCTTAGGCCTAAGAACCGCCGAGCCGCTGGTCTATCGTGTTGTAGGCGATGAGGTGCAGACGTCTTGTGGTGTTCCCTTCACGGCTAATAATGACATTGGGAGCAAAAGCACGATAGACCCGCGGCTCGGCGAGCTCTTAGGCCTAACATCAATCAGCCGTGGCAGATGCTTTGTCTCTCCGGATATGTCAGGATACGTCCGGGAGCCTCGCCCCACCAAATCAGTCAGCGGAGCTGGCGCTCACGCCGATCCGATCAAGATGCCCGCGACGAAGACCAGGACACCGCCGAGCACGACCTGGAAAATTGCCGAAAGCAACGGGGTATCCATGTAATGATTTCGGATCCACGCGATGACGCCGAGCTCGATGGCGACTACCACCACCGCGATCGCAGTGGCCAACAGGAAGTTCGGGATCAGGAACGGCAACGTATGGCCGATACCACCAAGCGTTGTCATTAGACCGCATACGACGCCACGCAGCAATGGTTGTCCGCGACCGCTCAAGGCGCCATCGTCAGATAGCGCTTCGGCGAATCCCATGCTGATGCCGGCTCCCACCGAAGCCGCAAGTCCCACCAAAAAAGCGTCCCAACTATCGCGAGTCGCAAAAGCGGCGGCGAACACCGGAGCTAACGTTGAAACCGAGCCATCCATCAGGCCGGCTAACCCAGGCTGAACGACTTGGAGAACGAACAGTTTCCTGGCAGATTCATCTTCGGCTGCTGAAGCGCCGGACTCAGCTTGTCGGCTTATCTCATCGGTTGCAAAATGTTCGTGTTCTCGCTCCGTTTCGGCCAAGTCTCCGAGGAGCTTGCGGGTTCCGGCGTCTGTCGTTTTCGCCAGAGCGCGCTGGTAGAAGCGGTACGTCTCCGACTCCATGGTCTGAACCTGGTTGCGAATTCGCTGAGGAGATACGGTCGGGTTTAACCAGATCGCAGGACGGTGGACAAATCCTTTCACGTCCTGTCGACGAATGAGCGGGATATTCTCCCCAAAACGTTCTTGGAAGAGATCGATTAGCCGGCGTCGATGACCTGATTCTTCCTGGCGCATCGCTTCCAAGGCAGAAGCGGTCGACGGAAAATTCTCTTTGAGCCGGTTAGCAAATTCTCCGTAAATTTTTCCATCTTCTTCCTCCAGCGAGATAGCTAGAGCGAGGATTTCTTTCTCGGACAGATCGTGAAAAGACTTAACCATGGGCTTCCGGATCAATCAGTTGCGTTAATATAAGCTAACCCGACCTGGGTGGACAGTGACGATGCACCAGGGTTAGCAGCCGGTCAGCTTCATTATGCGGAAAGACGAAACTGAGAAAGATCGTCAACCGCAGGAACATAAAACTATAGTGGATACGGTGTGCATAATACTGGTCACCGATGTCTGTTTTTTATCAATCTAGTTCGCGAAAAGCTCGGAAATGACAGATTTGGGCCAATAATCCATTTCTGCAGGGGGATATGTGGGTATCAGGCAATTGGCACGGCTAGTGCTGAACGCACTCCGCGGTATGTCAGAAACCCCTGCACCTCAAACCAAGCCGACTCTCGGCTTAACCGGTCTGACCGTTAATGCCATGGCGCTGATAGCGCCAGGAGCATTTCTTTGGTTGACCTTTGCTCAACAATGTCTCTACGGCCAACCTATGGCCGCTATTGGGATGTGGTTCGGCATTCTTTTGGCCTTGTTGCTTTGTTTTGCAACGGCCATCTCCTATGCCGAACTGTCTAAACTATATCCCGGCGCGGGATCATCGTATTTCTTCGCCGAACAGGCTTTCCTGTCGAAATCGAAAGCCTTCAGGTTCGCTCGAATTGCGAAGTTCATTGTCGGTTGGGCCAGTCATCTCTATTACTGGGTCTATCCCGGAGTGATGGTGACAGTGACGGCGCTCTTGGTCGGGTACTTGGCCGGCCAGCTCTTCCCGAGCGTTTTCAATGCAGCTGTGCCCAGTCCCGTTTTGATGATCCTGTTCTGTATCGTCTTCCCGCTTTTTGTGGGGTGGATTGCCTATTCAGGGGTGAATGCCTCGACGGCCGTGAATTTGGCGATCAATGTGATCCAGATCTCAGCGCTGATCGTTTTCACGGTGATCGCGATCGCCTACCGCGTTAACCACACTGAGGGTTCGAAAGGAATTACGCTGGATCCAAATGGTTCGCCGGTCACCAAAGTCATCGCGACCGCCACAACCAAAGACGACAAAGGAGTTGAGACTACGGCGCCAGTCAAAGACAAAGACGGAAATTTTGTTTTTGAGAAGAATGCTGACGGGACGGACAAGGATTATACCCTCAGCTATGCCGCTGACAAAGCCATCGATAAGGGCGCAGATCCCAAGAATCCGGCGGACACGTTCGAATTTCATCCTGATGCCGTCTCTGTTATTGCTCCTCACGGATTCAGTTTTGTTTTCGTGCAAGCGTGTATCGCCATTCTCATTCTGGTCGGATTCGAATCGGTCAGTTCTATGGGTGAAGAGGCCAAGAACGCGAAGCGAGATATACCGAGGGCCGTGCTCCTGTCGCTCGCGATCCAAGGTGCGTTCTGTTATCTGTTCGAATATTTTGGAGCGAATTACCTCTTGAATAGTGGTTACACGGCGACGACTGCGGCGGCATCCCCTGCGCCCATTGGGGACATGATGCAGATCGTCGGCACGTGGGTGTTCGGCAGCCCGCAAGCGGGATGGTGGTTCATGTTCATTGAGGCAATTACGGTCTTCCTCGCTCTGATCGGCACGACGCTAGCCTGTATCAATACCGGAGCGCGGGTTACGTATGCGATGGGGAGAGATGACGAACTGGCCGGTAATTTGGGAGTGCTGCACACGAAAAACCTGACTCCTTACCGTTCGATTTGGACACTGTCCGCTATCTCGATCATCATCGGGATTTTTGGAGTCATCTTTTATTTCTGCGGCGGCGCTGCTCAAACTACGGACACGATAAACAGTCTGCCGAAGAATTTCTGGTATGCCTTTGGCGTCTGGCCTCATGACATGGCGGTGAACATGCCGCAGAGCTTGCTCATCATTACTCTGACGAGCAACTTCGGTACGTTTTTGCTGTACATGATGACCTGCATTCTGGCGATCATCGCCTTTCAGCAGCATCACACCTTCCATGGGTTCAAACATGTGGTGGTGCCGGTGTTTGGTCTAGTAGCTAATCTGCTCTGCATGCTGTTCTACTTGATCGGACCATTCTCGGTGGCCGGTATGAGCTTCAAAGAACCTTACATCGCGCTCGCTATCGCCGCGGTCTGGGGCATTTACGGCGCCGTCTATTTTGTCGGGGCTAGTAAGAAAAAGGCTAAGCCGGTCTTGGTTGCGACCAGCGCCAGCGCTTAGGGCGTTTGTCCGCATCACAATTAACCAGTTCAAAAAACAGGGGGCTTTAAAAAATGGGGGCTATCGACCACTCACTTTAGTGGCTTGATAGCCCCCTCTTCTTTTTGTGTAAGGTCGCTCAACCGGCAGTTAAAGCTGCGGTTGATCGACAAAGGCGGTTTGCTTTAAGCAATCGGCGAGCGAAGAGAAGGGTAACCCCCAAGAATCTTAACTACCTGAACAAGGCGGCTCCAATCCGTTCGAGCGATTAGCCTTTTCCTAGAATGAATAATGTTATCAGGGTCGAACACCGACTCTTCGTCAGTTTTGTTTTTGTGCTCGCAGTTTGCGGGCTCTGCTGTTGTCCATCGGCGTTTGGCCAAACCGTGGCTGCAAGCCCTTCCCCAGCACCCGATGGTAAAGAAGTAAAAAAGATAGTGGAAGCACCAAAGCCACCGGAGCCGCGATTTAAACTATACGGTTGGATCGAGGGCGGACTTACGGGCAATCCGGATTCGCCGATAGATAACCATAACTTTGGGCACCTGTTTACGGACCGGGCTAACGAGCCGCTTCTGAACCAGGTGTCGATCGTTGCCGAGCGTGCTCTTGATCCGAACGCGACCGGTTTTGATTGGGGATTCAAAGTCTGGTTTATGGAGGGAAGCGACGCCCGTTACACGAAGTCAATGGGCTTCCTGGATCTTGCCACCAACTATCGGATCCAGCCGGATTTCCCGGAAGTCTACATCTCCGCGCACATTCCGGTTGGCTCGACCGGGGGGCTTGACCTGAAAGTCGGGAAATACGCCGATCCGATGAGCGCCGAAACCATCGATCCGAGAAACAACGTCTTTTATTCGCACAGCTACATCTTCAACTTCGGGGTACCGTTCAATGACACGGGATTCCTGGCCATTTTTCACGTAAACAAATACATCGATTTGTATGGAGGCCTTAATCGGGGTGAAAATGCGACCTTTAAGGACAACAACAGCTCGGTTGCGTTCGAAGGCGGCATTGGGCTGAATTTGTTGGATGGAAATCTAACCACGGTCGCTCTGACTCATATCGGTCCGGAAGATCCAGGTAATAACCACGATTATCGTTTCCTCAATGACATTACGACCACATGGAAAGTCACGAAAGCGCTGACATGGATTACCGATCTCAACCTGATCTATGATCAGTTGCCAGATGCGTACGGGTTCGGTTTCGCCCAGTATTTCACGTACGCGGTCAATGATTGGCTTATTTTAGGACTCCGCGGTGAAGTTTGGCGGGACGACAAGGGCTTTTACGTCGGCCAGTTCCGCGCAAACAACGATTTCATTCACATAGAGAGAGGGGATCCGCTGGCTCCAGACCCGAGCACTTTCTTCGGTGGTCGAACCACCTATTTGGAAGTGACCGGTGGTATCACAATCAAACCTCCGGTACCGAAACCGCTGGCTGCGCTATTGATACGGCCGGAGGTTCGCTACGATAAGGCATTGTCCCATCGGGGCTTGGCCGATAATAACGGTCCGTTTGATCAACAAACCAGTCACGATCAATGGACTCTTGGTCTTGACGTGATCTTGCAATTCTAGTTTGGCAGCCGGCGAGGTCCTGCTATTCGAGAATACGAGGGCGCGCAAAAGGCGCGCGCCCTTATTAGACTCAACGCCTAAATTAGAAGTGGATAATCATGTCGCAGTTGAAACTCACCTGATTTTTCCGCGTGTGATTGTCGTACGATTCGCGCTGATAGGCGCGTTCGAAGCGAATCTCTGGGCGGATCGTCGTAATGCTGTTTGGCCACCAGGTGAGCCCGATCGCATGCTCGGAATAGACGTCCTTAACGCCGGTTCGTTGGCCCGACGCATCATCGAAGTATTCGTTCCGGATGTTCAGGTAGGTATTTTTTGATAGCCGGAAGAAGGTGTAGTTCACGACCGCCCATTCCGGCGCCCAGCCAATGCCGGGTACGCCTTTCATGTACATATACCAGGCCTCGGTCTGAGTATTCACCACGTCGTTGAACTTGTGGGTCCAGGTACCAACGTAGTCCTGAAGATTGTTGTAAGAGTATTCGCCGTCGTTGATCGAATTAATCCCTATATAGACCGAGTCCATGTTGTTAGGCGAAATCCATTGCACCATAGCGGTCCCGGTTAGCCTTGCAGACGAATCCCATATCGATTGGTCATTACCCGCGGAGACGCCGAGTTGGATGGTCCAGTTCGGATTCAGTTTGATCGATGCCATGACGCCTTGCTGAGTATACGGGTCGAAGGTGTAAAGGATCGAGTGCGTGTACATCGGGTTGTTAGGAGCGAGCTGTGCCTCGATATCCGGAAGCGAAATATACCGGCCGATGCGGATGTTCATGCCATCGGCTACCCAGGGGATATAAAGATCGAGGTAAACCATGGGCATGTCGATGCCATAGTATTCGTTGTATTTCAGTAGCTGTGAGCTGAAGAGCCCTTTGGCAATCGTGTAGCGATAATCGAGACCGTAAAGAGCAGAGATCCGGAAACCAAAATCGATGTGATCGGTCTGATATTCGTCAGCCAAACGTTCGAGATAAACCACAAACTGATCTAGTTCCGGTTGATCAGGTCGCAGGTCGTAAGCCATCGGGTTGTTGTTATGGCTCGAACTGCTGACGTTGTAACCTCCGTCGACCCAACCGTAAAGGTTAATGCGATGGTCTTTCAGCCATTGTCCGAAAGTTCCGGAACCGTAAATGGCTTTCATCAGCGGCCAGACGGTGGCTTCGCCTGGATCGCCAATGATTTGGGTACCACCAATCTGGAAATCAGAAGTAAAGAAGGGCGGAGAATCGAAAGGTGCTGCGTAACCGCGACGCGGTGTTGGAGTAGAGCCGGGCTGAGGAGGAGTGTAGGCAGGGCTGGTCAAAGCTTGGCCGAATGCGTCGATCAATCCGGGGATGAATGGTTGATAGGCGGCCGGGCTTGGACTAGGGCTAGGGCTGAGGGCGGTGCTTCCGTCTCCGGCATAAAGCGAAGCTTGGGAAATTAAGATAACACCTCCGATCCCGAGAATGAGTCGTCCGGCCTGACTAGCGAGTCCTTTATCTGTGTTCCTTCCAGCCCTTGCTTGGTTGAACTCCCAACAACGACCATTTCCAGCTCCTAAATTCTTCATAGCGAGCCCGGCGCGAATGCAGGAAGCAAGCCAAAGGGTTGGCAAGCCACGCTGCTGACAATTAACCGGTTCGTTGCCAACCGGTAATATCCGAGGGAGCGAGCATCGGGAGGAGCTCGCAGAAAAAATTGTTAGATGCGCGAGCAGCAGCAATCCCGAGCGAGCTCAATCGCGAAGTGCGATGCTGCGAAAACGCGCTGCTCGCAAAACACGAGGGGCACATTCTGGTGGCCGCGAGCAAAAATCGGTTGCAACCGCGCCCCAAAACACCGAAGGAGCGAGCGATTCTTCAAGACACAAACTCATGCCGGAACACTTGCTGCAGATTTTGCTGTTGGGACTAGTGCAAGGCGCCGCCGAATTGCTGCCGGTGTCCAGCTCTGCTCATGTTATTGTTGTCGAGAAGCTGCTGGGATTGGATCCATCCAGTCCGGAATGGACTTTCCTGCTGGTGATGCTGCACACCGGGACAATGTTCGCTGTCATTGTCTACTTCTGGAACGCCTGGCGCCGGACTTACTTCTCCAGCGGCGCGGCTTTCGTTACGATCGTTAAGCAAGTAGTTCTGGCAACGGTCTGCACTGCGATTGTCGGGTTCGCGTTAGAGCTAGTGATCGAAAAGGTTTTTCTGAAGGGCGGCGATATGGAGACCTTGTTCTCTCAACTGCCGCTACTGGGAACGGCTCTCCTGATAACCGGGTTGTTAATCATTGTGTCTGGTATCCGCGAACCCGGGCCGGGGCAAGGCAACGATCTGTCGAATCCTACCGCTTGCCTAATCGGCGCGGTCCAAGGAGTATGTATTCCTTTCCGGGGACTTTCTCGTTCCGGAACGACGATCTCAACCGGATTGCTTGCCGGTATTGGCAGAATCCGGGTGGAAGTGTTTAGCTTTGCGTTAGCAGTCGTTATTACTCCTCCGGCGATTGCCCGAGAGCTCTGGCGCTTAATCAAAACGCATCCGGAATCAACCAAAGTATCAAGCCTGGTATCGATGGCGTTGCCTGGGATTATCGGGATGGTTGCGAGTTTCATCGCCGGGTTGCTCGCGTTACGCTTGCTATCGCGCTGGCTTGAGACCGGCCGTTGGCGGTTGTTCGGTGTCTACTGCATCGCATTCGCGGTGTTTGTCTTCGCTTTAGCAGCGTTCGGTTTTTGAACGGGACACCATCAGAGGTCGGGCTATCGTCGCGCCGGTTCTAAGTTCTAGCTTCTAGATTCGCTTCTTCCTGCAGAATCGCACCGAGCGAATACTGATGTGAGCCTTTGATCTTGATAGCGGGTCAGACATCTATGTTAGCCTCGTTGCATGACGTCGGATCATCTTGGTTTCGGTAGCGGGGAAGTGATTCCCCTCTGCGTTTCCGGGTTTAGTTTTTGGACGAGCTTCCTCCGAACGCTGCGTAATTCTTTGGTGCTCGCTGGGTCGCTCGGGGTGATCTCTTTTCTATCCACAAATAAGGCCAATGCCCAACTCACTATCGTGCACAACTTTGGAGATGGGACCGTTAGCGGGGACGGAGCTTATCCGACGACAGCATTAATCCAGGTGCCGGATGGTAATTTTTATGGAAGCGCTGGGGCGACTTCGACCGAAAGCTATGAGGGAACCGTTTATCAGCTCACCCCCGGGGGAGTGCTGACGATCATTAATCGGTTCAAGAATAACGAGTCCAACCAACTTCTTTATTTCAAGGGCCGACTAGTTGGTACGCGTTCCGGAGCCCTATTAGATCGGGCTGGGCAGGTTTTTGCACTCTCGGAGGCCAACGGAAACTGGTCGGTAACAGTTTGGCATGCCTTTGCGGGCCATTCGACTGAGGGTGGCAATGCGACGCTAATTCTTGGGGCGAACGGCCTGATGTATGGCACGACGAATATGGACGGGAAGGGAAGTGGCACTATCTATAAGATCAACCCTGCCACCAAGAAATTGACCATCCTCTACGACTTTCCCCGTAATTCGGGGGCGGGTCCTAGTTCCGCCCTTCTCGAAGCCAAGGACGGCAATTTCTACGGCGCGACTCTCGCGGAAACGGGTGCCGAGATCTTCAAGATGACGTCGCAAGGTGCAGTGAGCAAGATTTACACATTCCCGTCCAATTCATTTCTGTTGGGGCCGCTCGTCCAAGGGGCTGATGGTAATTTCTACGGATGTGATGCAAACCAGGTATTTCAGATGACATCCTCCGGTGCGATCACCGTTTTGCATACCTTTGGTCAGGGGACCGATGGCGAGGAACCTCTTGGTGTAATCTTTGGACCAAATGGTTATTTGTATGGAATAACTGAGTTTGGGGGTACGGCGAAAAAGGGCACCCTATTTGAGCTCTCCACCGATGGATTAACTTACAACGTCCTACATAATTTCGGCGATGGAAGCATTGCCAATGACGGGTCGACGCCTGTCGGTGGCCTGCTGTTGGGTGCTGATAACTATCTTTACGGAACGACCATGCTTGGAGGCGCAGCCAATCTCGGGACCGTCTTCAAAATTAGTCCTTAATGAGATTGCTCACGTGCGGCCCTGCGGTGGTCGCCTAAACCCTTCTCGAATGAAAAAGCGCCCAGTCGATTCGCGCTTGATAACCCAATAGCTGTTCGCCAGCTTGCCCATCGGATATTCGAGCACGTCGAGTAATTGGAACGATATACCGAAAACGGTTCGGTGCCGCCTGGGCTGCGTGGTTCCCGCTATCGCCCATGCTGAAGGTCGGACTGTTTTGATTGTTCGTCGTGGCCATGTCGACAGAGTCTAGTCGAAGCCGTATCTCAGCAACTATATTTAGTAACGTTATTTTATTTTGGAACACCCTTAGTAAGCAGTAATCAGTGAAACAGTAATCAGTTCGGAGCCATCTCTGGTTACTGACCTACTGATTACTGATTACTTCGTGGAACGGCCAAAACCTTTCGAGGACGAGGATGCAAGCGCGCTCTTGCAAGCAAGGCTGCTCCAGCTGATGAGTGTACGCGTGCTGAGTCACCCGTACTCTAAACCGTGAAGGCCAGTAACCGATCCCCCCTATGAGCATTGCGAAAAACTATGTCGCTTGTGACCTCGGGGCCGAAAGCGGCCGGGTCGTACTTGGATCGCTGGCGGATGGCAAAGTCCGATTGGAAGAATGTCATCGATTCCCTACCGGCCCGACCGTGGTGAACGGGTCTCTTCGGTGGGACCTGCTGAAGTTCTACGACGAAATCCAGAACGGTTTGAGCGCCGTCGGAAAAAAGACGACGGCGATAGATGGGCTCAGCGTTGACGCCTGGGGTGTCGATTACGCTTATTTCTCCGAGAAAGATCCTCTGCTCGGTTTGCCATTTCACTATCGCGACGCGCGAACAGATTCAACGTTCCCCAACTTCATGAAACTGGCGGGTAAGGAGCTGATCTTCAGCGAGACTGGCGTTCAGTTCATGCAGATCAATACGTTGTATCAGCTTTATGATGACGCGCTGAACCGGCGTCCATTAGTTGAAATCGCTAAGCATTTCCTGGGGATTGCGGATTACGTCCATTTTCTTTTGTGCCGGGAACCGCTTGTGGAACGGAGCTATGCGAGTACGACGCAGCTTTTTAGTCCAGTCGAAAACCGCTGGTCCGGACGCCTCATCGATTTGTTAGGATTGCCTGAACGAGTTTTTGCACCAGTGGTTGATTCAGGAACTCGGATTGGAGCGTTGAGTTCAGAATTGGCCGCGCGTGTTAGCCTCAAACCATTCCCGATTTTTGCGACTTGTTCGCACGATACCGGTGCTGCGGTTGCGGCCGTCCCGGCGAAGGGAGAAAACTGGGCGTACCTCAGCTCCGGTACGTGGTCATTGCTGGGCGTCGAACTCGACAAGCCGTTTCTTGGCGAAGCTTGCCTTCTGAATAATTACACTAACGAACTTGGTTTCGGGAGAAGCGTGCGTTTTCTCAGGAATATTCTCGGTCTTTGGATCCTGCAGGAGACACGGCGAGAGATGGTCGAAAACGGTGCTGATATCGATTACCCGGCTCTGGTCCGGGAAGCGGAGAGTGCGCCGGCTTTGGTTTCATTGATTCATCCGAACGAGGCAGAATTCCTGAAACCAGGCAATATGATTGAAAAAGTGCAAAATTTTTGCCGGCGGACTGATCAACCGATTCCGGAGACGCCGGGAGCGTTGGCTCGCTGCATTCTGGAGAGTTTAGCTTTGAGCTACGCGTCTCAGCTTGCTCAGCTGCGGGAAATGCTAGGGATTGAGATCAAGGTGTTACACGTAGTGGGAGGGGGCAGTCAGAACCGTCTCCTGAACCGTCTGACTGCGAGCGCAGCAGGTATGTTGGTGGCAGCGGGACCGGTGGAAGCGACGGCGTTAGGCAATATCTTGATCCAGGCGGTGGCTTCGGGTGAGCTTGGGTCCTTGAAAGATCTACGAGAAGTGATTCGTAACTCTTACACGATCGACGAGTTCGAGCCCGAGGACGCCGCGCCTTGGGCCGAAGCGCTGCAAAGATACGAAAGTTTAACTAAATGAAGACACGTTTTGTTGATTACTTGTGGGATGATGCCAAAGCCGCCGGCTTGGACCCGGTCGAACGTCTGGTTTACAGGTCGAATCTGTTGGGTGCAGATCAGCGAATCACGAATACCGGTGGTGGCAATACTTCGTCCAAGCTGCAGCAGTCCGACCCGTTGACCGGGGAAAAGGTCGAGGTCCTCTGGGTCAAAGGTTCAGGCGGTGATTTGCGGACCTCAAAAAAAGAGAACTTCTCCAGCCTTTATATGGGAGGCTTGGAACGGTTGCGTTCGCTCTACGAAGCATCTCCAAATAAGGGGGCTAAGACGGAAGTGGAAGACTCGATGGTTGCCGCGTATCCGCACTGCACCTTCAACCTGAATCCGCGGGCCGCCTCAATTGATACGCCGTTGCATGGGTTTGTCCCTTACCGGCATGTTGATCATACCCACCCCAACGCCGCCATCTCGGTTGCAGCAGCGCGCGACGGCGAAAAACTGACTCAAGAGATCTACGGCGAAGACGTGTTTTGGTTGCAGTGGCAGCGACCCGGATTTGATCTGGGCCTGAAACTGCAAGCAATGTGTAAGCAGTATCCGAAAGCAAAAGGAGCGATTCTCGGGCAGCACGGTTTAATCAATTGGGCCGATGATGACAAAGAGTGTTACGAGCTTTCCTTGAGCCTGATCGAGCGGGCGGCGGAATACATCGCGTCCAAAGACCAAGGCGACAAAACCTTTGGCGGCCAGAAATACAGCGGAGTTTCGGATGCAGATCGGGAAGAGTTCCTCTTTACGCTGCTTCCCTGGTTACGCGGTCAAATCGGTCGGACGAAACGGTTAGTGTCCACCCTGCAATACGACGAGAACGTTCTTCGTTTCGTCAACAGCCATGACGCTAGCCGGTTAGCTGCTTTGGGCACCTCTTGCCCCGACCATTTCCTCCGGACGAAGATCCAACCGCTCTATGTGGATTGGGACCCATCGTCGAAGGATGTCGAACGGTTGAGATCGTTGCTGGAGTTGGGACTGGGAACCTACCGGGGACATTACGAGTGGTATTATCAGGAGTGCAGACACGCGGACTCGCCACCGATTCGTGATCCCAATCCCACCGTAGTGCTGATTCCCGGGCTAGGCATGATTGCGTGGGGCAAAGACAAGAGTGAGTCCCGGGTCACAGCGGAGTTTTATAACTGCGCCATCGAAGTCATGCGCGGTGCAGAAGCGATCAGTTCGTATATTGCTTTGCCGATCCAGGAAGCATTCGATATCGAGTATTGGCAATTGGAGGAGGCTAAACTGCGACGGATGCCCCCGGATAAAGAGTTGGCGCGCCGCGTCATCCTGGTAGTAGGAGCCGGCAGCGGTATTGGTAAGGAGTTAGCTCATCGAGTTGCTGGTGAGGGTGCCCAGGTGGTTTCGGCGGACCTTTCAGCGGAGGCCGCTGCCGAGACAGCTAACGAGTTATCGAAAAAGCTAGGAGAGGGGATCGGTGTCGCCGGTTCCGGAATATCTCGGTGCGGTCCAGCGGTTGGCGTGGCGGCGGATATCACCAATCGAGAGAAGGCGCGCAACCTTCTTAAGCAATCGGTGCTAGCGTACGGCGGGGTTGATGATTTGGTGGTGACAGCCGGAGTCTTTGTGCCGCCTGATAGCTCCGGTCGTATCCCCGATGAAAAGTTCCGGTTCACGCTGGATGTGAATGTTACTGGGTCGTACGTCGTGGCGGATGAATTTGGCAAAATCCTGCGAGAACAAAAGCTGCCTGGCTCGGTTGTATTAACTTCCAGTGCCAATGCGGTTGTTTCAAAGAAAGGCAGCTTTGCTTACGACGTCAGCAAATCGGCTTTGAACCATTTGGTCAGAGAGTTGGCGATCGAGTTGGCGCCACTCGGCCGCGTCAATGCAGTGGCTCCGGCTACCGTCGTGCAGGGGAGCACGATGTTCCCGCGGGATCGTGTCATCTCTTCGTTAACCAAGTATCAGGTACCGTTTTCGGAAGATGAGTCGACCGATTTGTTGGTAAATAAGCTTTCTCGATTCTATGCCGAACGCAGCTTATTACGGGAACCGATCTTGCCGAAGGACCAAGCCGAAGCCTATTTTCTATTGCTGTCTAGCCGGCTGGCGAAGACGACAGGGCAGATCATCGCTGTGGATGGAGGTTTGCCTGAAGCGTTCCTGCGGTGAAAATCTCTCTATTCATACCTTGCTATATCGACCTGTTTTATCCTCAAGTCGGTCTCAGCGTTGTTCGGGTATTCGAGCACTTGGGTCACGAAGTCGACTTTGAGGCGAGCGTCGTTTGTTGCGGACAACCCGCGTTCAACGCTGGTTACTGGCCGGAAGCCAAGGAGGTCGCGAGCAAAGTTGTGGAGCGATTGTCCGACAAGGAAGTGGTGGTGGTACCATCGGGATCATGTGCGACCATGATCAGGGTTTTTTATCGGGAATTGTTTGCCGGCACCAAACAGGCGGAGACCGTCGATCAACTCGCTCTACGGACCTTCGAGTTTTCCGAATTTCTGGTCGACAAACTAGGAGTAACCGATTTGGGTAGCCAGTTCCTGGCCTCGGCCACATTTCACGACGGGTGCCATGGACTACGTGAACTCGGGGTGCGCACGCAGCCGCGCGCGTTGTTACAAAAGGTCAAGGACCTGACCCTGATTGAGATGGAAGACACAACGACCTGTTGTGGCTTTGGCGGCCTGTTCGCCGTTAAATTCCCGATGATCTCTACCGCGATGGGCGAAACCAAATGCGGTCTGGCGGCGAAGACCGGAGCCGACTATCTGATTTCGAACGATTCTAGTTGTCTAATGCATTTGGAAGGCTTGCTAAAACGTTCCGGTTCAAAAATGAGAGCACTGCATCTGGCCGAGGTGCTAGCGAATTTTAGGTAAATGCGCGTAAGATTTGCCGCGAAGCGGCTACAGGTATTAGCCCTGGGCTGTTCTGTTAGACCATTTCATGGTCAAGGCTGGAGGCCTATTCTAATCCCCCCGCTAATCACCAATCACTAATATCACCTCTCCCCCAATGCCCTCCGCTGCTTCACAGTTTAATACCGACGCGACCCGCATGGTGGCGGATCTTGGTCATCGGCAAATGGTACAGCTGTCGCTCTCCGGCTACCAAAAGGCGCGTACTGGTAATGCTAACCGCTTCCAAGACTGGGAGTCAGCTCGGTCGCGGGCAGCGGCAATTAAAGACGAAGCAATTCTTCATTTGGACCGGTACCTGGAGCAGTTTGAAGAAAAACTCGTCGCGCGCGGGGCTAAAGTCTTTTGGGCTAACGATGCGGTGGAGGCCAGGGCCTATATCCTGGATCTAGCGCGCGCCAAGCAAGCCCGGGCTATCGTCAAATCGAAGACCATGGTTTCGGAGGAAATTCACTTGAACGAGGCGCTGGAAAAGGCCGGTTTTCAGGTCGTCGAGTCTGACCTAGGTGAATTTATCGTTCAGCTGCGGCACGAACCACCGTATCACATCGTGTTTCCCGCGATGCACCTCACTCGGGGACAGATCAGCGATCTGTTTCAGCAGAAGCTGGGAGCAGCGCCAACCTCAGATCCGGAAGCGCTCACCATGACCGCGCGTAAGGCGCTTCGCCAGGCGTATCTGGCCGCGGACATGGGCATCACCGGCGCCAATTTTGCGGTGGCCGAGACGGGAATGATTTCGATTACCGAGAACGAAGGGAATGCCCGGCTGACATCTGCGCTGCCGAAGACGCACGTGGTTTTGTTGGGCATTGAAAAAATCCTACCGCGGTTGGCGGATTTGTCGCTCTTTTTGCCGATGTTGGCTACCGCTGGAACCGGACAGCAGCTTACCTGTTACAACTCACTGGTGGGTGGACCGCGTAGTCTTGAAGAGATTGATGGTCCCGAGGAGATGCACGTGGTGCTGTTGGACAACGGCAGGACCCGTTTGCTGGCTGACGCTGAACAACGAGACTCGCTCCGCTGTATCCGCTGCGGGGCTTGTCTGAATGTTTGCCCAATTTTCCGAAATGTCGGTGGACATGCATACGGCACAACTTATCAAGGGCCAATCGGTTCAGTCATAACCCCCCATTTGCGCGGACTGCAATCGTGGCAACACCTTTCTCAGGCTTCATCGCTTTGCGGCGCCTGCACCGAGACTTGCCCGGTGAAGATCGATTTGCATCATCACCTTTTACAGAATCGGCGAAACGGCGTGGCGGAGAAAGGATCGCCATTTCAGCAGATTGGTTTCAAGGCCTTTGCTTTTGTGGTTAATCGGCCACGCCTGTTTGGGTTCGCGGTCCAAGCGATGAAGTGTTTCGCACCGTTACAACGCTTGTTTGATGCAACCCCGGCCGATCCGGTCTGGCCTTGGACCAAAAGTCGCGTATTGCCTTCGTTTGCAAGAAAGTCGTTTCGTGATCTTTGGAAACAACGAACTACGTGAACACTCGTGATTCTATTTTAGCTCGGGTGCGTGAAGCTTTACGCGGCAGCACTGGTCACTCCGCGCGCCACGGCGAACCGCAGGGTGACCTGTCGTCCCATAGCATACCGGAGGAGGAGCTGTTGCGCCGTAGCGTAGCGGAGGCGGACACAGCAGAAAGCGAAGTTCACGCTACCGATGGATCCATCGGCGTCCGTCGCGTTTTACCAAAGGTACCCGATGATTTCGCCGGCCAGGTCGCTCTCTTCGCCGAACGATGCGATAGTTTGAAAACGGAATTCTTGCCGTGCGCAGATGACGCAGCCGTAAGCGCGCAACTAAAACTGTTATCGGATCGCGAAGGCTGGGAGTCGGTCGCGTTCCCGGCCAGCAGCGAAATAGGGGCTCTGTTGGCTAATCTTTCTATAGCGAAACTGGAAGTGAGCCGATCAACCGTGAAAACCGATCTGGAGAAAGTATCCGCTGGGATTACGGGTTGTGACGCTTTGATTGCCCAAACCGGAAGCGTGCTGTTGACCGCAATCAGCGGCGGCGGGCGAGCGTTATCAGTGTTGCCTGGCCATCATGTAGTGATTGCGTCGGCGTCACAGTTGGTATCGGATTTGCCGGCCGCCTTCGAGCTCCTGGAGCGGAAGTACGCGCCGAACTTCCCGAGTTTCATGACTTTTATCACGGGACCGAGCCGGACCGGGGATATTGAACGCGTCCTGGTGTTAGGTGCACATGGACCTCGGAAATTGACCGTTGTCTTAATAGGAGGTGAGGGGGGCGGAAAGGTGATTGGTGAAAAGTGATTGGTGATTGGTTGAGAGTAGAGTCGATGTTTGTACAGGTAGACTGATGAGTCTCCGTGGTCCGTGCTGAACCCAGATGAATTACCCGACGAAAAATGAACGACGAACAGACTAACAAGATCTTTGCCGCGTTAGATGAATTTCAGATTGAAACCCCAAGCTGGGGGTTTGCTGATACTGGGACTCGTTTTGGCAAGTTTCTTCAGGACGGCGCCGCCATCGACATTAACGATAAACTTTCTGATGGTGCACAAGTTCACCAATTCACCGGCTGCTGCCCGAGTATGGCGGTACATGTCCTTTGGGACTTTACGGAGTCGCAAGACCCGCTCAGCGTAAAACGTGCAGCAGAAAAGATCGGGCTGAAGCTAGGTGCGGTTAACCCAAATACCTTCCAGGACCAGATCTATAAATATGGTTCTCTTTGTAACCGGGATGCCAGCGCTCAACAAGCAGCCTTAACCCACATCCTGAACAGCGTTAAGATCGCGAAACAAATCTCCAGCCGTTATTTGTCACTGTGGTTTGCGGATGGGTCGAACTATCCAGGACAGGCAAATATTCGGTGGCGCAAAAAGGCTATCACGGAATCGCTGCAACAAGTTGCTGCCGAAATGGACTCAGACCAGGTCATGTTGGTCGAATACAAGCCATTTGAACCGACGTTTTATCATACGGATCTGGCGGATTGGGGGATGTCCTATGTTGTATCGAAGGCCGTTGGACCTAAAGCTAAAGTGTTAGTGGATACCGGTCACCACTACCAAGCGCAGAACGTCGAGCAAATTGTGGCCTGGCTATTGGATGAAGAGATGTTGGGCGGATTCCATTTCAATGATCGCCGTTATGCAGATGACGATCTGACTTTAGGATCGATCGATCCTTATCAGATCTTCCGCATCTTTAATGAGATCTTATTCTACCGTTGGGAAACGGCCCGTAGACCGGAGATTGCTTACATGATCGATCAATCGCACAATGATAAACCAAAGATCGAAGCGACGATCCAGACGGTCTGCACTGCCCAAGAGCTATATGCTAAGGCGGCACTGGTGCAGCACTCGGAGCTCGCTAAGTATCAGGAAAACAATTCCGAGATCGATGCGGAAGAATGTCTGCGCGAGGCGTTCTTCACCGATGTACGGCCTGTATTGATTGAATGGCGCAAAAACCACGGACTAGCGCTCGACCCCTTACGAGCCTTTCGTGAGAGCGGATACGCCGCACGGACAGGGAAAGAGCGAAAGGAAAGACGAATTGCGCTGGGTATTCGCGGTGAGAGCTCGTATGCATGAGAGGCAGAGCGCGGGCGGTGCCAAAGACGCGTTTTAGCGGCGAAGCTGCGGGCTAGTGCGCCGTGGAAGCGCACATCACCGCAGGTGAAAGACCTGCATTGTTAAACCGTGAAAGAACAAGAAGTACAGAGTAAGGGCGTCGCTGAGAAGCGGGGTCTGAAGCAACCGAGTACGAGACAACCAGTCC
>JAFAIO010000405.1 GCA_019236675.1 Verrucomicrobiota bacterium | reverse complement strand
CGGCCCGGAGGGTTGCGTTGAAAATGGGCCGGCGGCCGCGTTGCTCGTCGGTTACGTATCGACCAAGATATGCGCCCTCCTCGCGCCTTGCCGACGGCCCATTTTGAACGCAACGAAAGGCCAGTTATTTCGTGAACAGGACACTAGGAGCCCAACGCGCCAACCGGTGGGGCGAAAAACTCGGCGCGCCCACGGTTTGTTTCCTACAGTAGCTCTCCCGCGTCGGTTTTGAGCCGCTCCCGTGCGCCGATCATGAGCGCGACGATGTCTCCTGTCTCCCGGCTTCTGACTCCTGACTCCTTCGCTCCGTTCACTTTGCACCTTTCACGCCACGCTGGCTCCGGGCTCCTGACTCCTGTATCCTACACCCTCAGATGCTTTCCCTCTCTGACATTCAAGCAGCCAAACGGCGTATCAAGGGTGGGATCTACTATTCGCCGTGTCCACATTCGGAACCGTTGTCTGAGGCAGTCGGGGCCCAGATTTTCTGCAAACTGGATCATTTGCAGAGGACCGGAAGTTTTAAAGAACGCGGGGCGCGGAATGCGCTCCTACTTTTGGATGACGAGCGGCGCAGGCTCGGGGTGGTGGCGGCGTCTGCAGGAAATCACGCGCTTGGGTTAGCGTATCACGGGAAACTTTTGGATATCCCGGTGACCGTCGTGATGCCTCAATACGCCCCATTGATAAAGATCACCACCTGCCAGCGCTTGAACGCTAATGTCGTCCTGGCTGGGAGCAGCTTTGCCGAAGCTCGCGAGAAAGCCGATCAATTGGCCAGAGAAAAAAAGCTTACTTACATCCATGGTTATGATGATTGGAACATTATCGCCGGGCAAGGGACAATGGCATTGGAGATCCTCGATCAAGCCCCTGAACTCGACGCGGTACTTGTACCGATAGGCGGAGGAGGGTTGGTCGCGGGCGTTGGACTAGCCATAAAGGCGCTGAAACCCTCGGTGAAGGTGATCGGTGTTGCCGCTGAGACCACTCCAAGTTTCGCGGCCGCGCTCGCAGCCGGCAAACCGGTCGATGTGCAGAATGGAGCGACACTGGCCGATGGGTTAGCGGTATCGGCCGTGGGCGCAAATGCGTTCGAAATCGCTCGAGCTGTGGTCGATCAATTTGTAGCGGTTTCCGAAAATGAAATCGCTCTGGCGATCCTGCGCATTTTGGAACTAGAGAAAAGTGTGGTTGAAGGGGCCGCTGCCTCGACCCTAGCCGCGTTGCTTAGTAGGAAATTACCTGAACTTGCAGGCAAACGAGTCGTATTACCTTTCTGCGGTGGCAATATCGATCCGGGTGTACTCAATCGAGTGATTGAACGCGGCCTGGTAGCTGATGGCCGTCTATTCCGGTTCATGGCTACGATCAGCGATCGTCCCGGCGGTTTGGCCGCACTCACAAAGGTGATTGCGTCGGTAGGCGCCAGCGTCAAGCAGATCACTCACGATCGCACCTTCTGCGCAGCCGACGTTTCTGCCGTGCAAGTGAGTTGTGTGGTAGAGACGAGAGATCAAGCGCATATCGAGGAGCTGCGGAAGGCGCTGGATGCGGCAGGGGTGCGATGTCTGTAGAGGTTCGCCGTTAACCTTTGACGGTTTGCCGTTTGCGGTCAGCGGTTTCGCGTTGGCATAGACGGCGGTAGGGCGAAAAACTCGGCGCGCTCGTGTCTAACCACGACTCAACGCGATCCTCGTGCCGGTTCTGAGCCGGATAACGAGCGTTTCATATTGTTGTTCTTTACGATTCGATTCCAAGGCAGTCCGAAAGAACCTGCCCGTGGTCATGCCGGGGACAGCCAGTCGCCTTGATCACAACGGCTCAAAACCGGCGCGGGTGAGCGATAGCCGTGACCCAGCTGGTGGGCGCGCCGAGTTTTTCGCCATACCGGCCTTCCCCATTGACCCCCCGTCTGCCCTTTCTATATTTCGCTAGATTATGGCCCTACCAGTCGGTTCCAAAGCCCCTGATTTTCAGCTCAGCACTAAGAATGCCGAGGGTATTAAGCTGGTTAAACTCAGCGACAATTTTGGTAAGAACAACACGCTACTGCTATTTTTTCCGATGGCTTTCACCAGCGTTTGTACGACGGAGATGTGCAGTGTCTCCGCCGGGCTTAAGACCTATGACGGTCTCAACGCCGTCGTTTATGGTATCAGCGGCGACAGCCCGTTTTCTCTAGAGACTTGGGCCAAGGAAGCCAAAATTACCGTTGCCTTGCTGAGCGACTATGAGCACACGGTAACGAAAGCCTACGACGTGGCGTACGCCAGCTTTCTACCGAGCGCGAACTTGCCATTCGGAGGAGTAGCCAAACGCTCCGCCTTTGTGATTGATCGAAACGGCGTCATCCAATACTCCGAGAGCTCGGATGACCCCAAGGTTGTTCCTGACTTTGAAGCGATCGGGCTGAAATTGAAGGAGTTAGCGTAGAGATGTTATCTTCCCAGGCAGTCCGCTCATTTCAATATCATCAAGGGAAAACGGCGAAATTTTATTCGTTGCCGGCTTTGGAAGAAGCCGGCCTGGCACAGATCTCTCGCCTGCCAGTCAGCATCCGGATCGTTTTGGAATCCGTGCTCCGGAACTGTGATGGCAAAAAGATTGCCGAAGAGGATGTCCTTAACTTGGCACGGTGGAACGCAAAAAAGCCGGCCGATGACGAGATCCCATTCATAGTAGCGCGCATAGTGCTCCAAGACTTTACCGGCGTGCCCTTGCTGGTGGATCTGGCGGCGATGCGGGATGCGGTAGCGGCGCTGGGCAAAGATCCTCAGCTCATCGAACCGCTGGTCCCGGTAGATCTGGTCGTCGATCACTCGGTCCAGGTCGACTTTGCCGGATCCGCTGAAGCGTTAAGCCTAAACCTGGATTACGAATTCAAACGTAACCGGGAACGTTACGAATTTCTAAAGTGGGGGCAGCAAGCCTTTGAGACCTTCAAGGTCGTGCCGCCGGGTATTGGGATCGTGCATCAGGTAAATCTGGAGTATCTGGCTAAAGGGGTGATCAGCGCCGTTTCCGCCGGAGAAGAGGTCTGCTATCCGGATACTTTGGTTGGAACGGATTCTCATACCACCATGATCAATGGGCTCGGCATCGTAGGCTGGGGAGTGGGCGGTATCGAGGCGGAAGCCGGAATGCTCGGACAACCTGTCTATTTCCTGACGCCGGAAGTTGTCGGTGTCCATCTCTTCGGAAAACTAAAGGAAGGGGTAACCGCCACCGACCTGGCGCTACGAGTCACGCAGATGTTGCGGGCCGCTAAAGTAGTCGGGAAATTTGTCGAATTTTACGGCGAAGGCGCGGCATCGTTGCCGCTCCCAGACCGGGCAACGATCGCCAACATGGCGCCAGAGTACGGCGCCACCATGGGCTTTTTTCCGGTGGACCAGGAATCAATCAATTATTTCCGGCAGACCGGGCGTTCAGAGGAAATGGTTGACCGCTTCGAACAATACTTTCGAGCGCAGCAGTTGTTCGGGATGCCGCTAAAAGAGCAGATCGACTACAGCGTCGATTTGGAGTTAGACTTGGGCTCCGTGCAGCCGAGCGTCGCTGGTCCGAAACGGCCGCAGGATCGAATCGATCTGGACCATCTCGGTTCGAGTTTCCATGAGCTGTTCAGCAAGCCGGCTAAAGAGGGCGGCTACGGCAAGAGCGCAGACGCATTCAACGAAAAAGTGACCGTATCGGTGAACGGCGACCAACCCGCAACCGCCGCGGATAAGAAGGGGGCGGTTGGGCACGGGAGTGTGCTGATCGCGGCAATTACCAGTTGCACCAACACGAGTAATCCGAGCGTGATGCTGGCGGCGGGCTTGCTGGCTAAGAAAGCGGTCGAGCGCGGACTAAAAGTTAATCCGACCGTAAAAACTTCTTTAGCGCCGGGTTCGCGAGTTGTAACCGATTATCTCGCCAAGACAGGGTTACAACCATTCCTCGATCGTCTGGGTTTCAATATCGTTGGCTACGGTTGCACCACCTGCATCGGGAATTCCGGACCACTACATCCGAACATTGAACATGCGATATCGGAAAAGGACTTAGTGGCTGCCTCCGTTCTTTCGGGTAACCGGAACTTCGAAGCTCGGGTACATCAGAGCATCAAAGCGAATTTTCTGATGTCACCGCCCTTGGTCGTAGCTTTCGCTTTGGCCGGACGCGTTGATATCGATTTAACCCATGAACCTCTCGCTGTGGATGCCGATGGCAAAGAGGTCTATCTGCGGGAGATATGGCCGAGTCTGAGCGAGGTGCGGGATGCCATGGCGTCAGCCCTTTCACCCGAGGTTTTTCGGCAACTCTATAGCGATTTTGCGGGTCAGAACCCGAAATGGAATGAGATCCCGGCGACAGCGGGAGTGGTTTATCAATGGGACGAAAAAAGCGATTACATCAATAATCCGCCCTATTTTAGCGACTTCTCGCTCGAGGTTGGAGACATCGCGGATATCGTCGGAGCCCGGCCTTTGGGAATCTTCGGTGATTCCGTAACCACCGATCACATTTCTCCCGCAGGGGCGATCAAACAGACTTCACCGGCTGGAGAATATCTTATCGGCAGGGGAGTTAAGCCGGTCGACTTCAACAGTTATGGAAGCCGGCGAGGGAATGACTTGGTGATGACCCGGGGCACTTTTGCGAATGTGCGGATCAAGAACCTGATGGTGCCTGGAGTAGAAGGTGGCGTAACCATCTATTATCCCAGTAACGAGCAGTTGCCGATTTACGACGCAGCCGTTCGCTACCGGCAAGGTGGTGTACCCCTAGTAGTTATCGCCGGTCACGAATACGGCACCGGTTCGAGTCGCGATTGGGCAGCCAAAGGCACACTGTTGCTCGGAGTCAAAGCGGTGATTGC
>JAFAIO010000314.1 GCA_019236675.1 Verrucomicrobiota bacterium | reverse complement strand
CAATTATCCGTCTTTCCTTCGACTCCAACAGAGTGCTGGCCGGTAACTCGATCTCGTCTGGTACGCTACCATATGAGTCCGAGTGGAAGCGGATCACGGCCTTGATTTCTGGCAGTGATGCCTTTTGCAACTGTTCTCCTATTGCGGAAAACAAGCCTGACGCAATGACTCCGGCAATGAAGAGCGTTGTCCGCATAGACGCTGGGCCATTTAGAAAATCAGGAAAATGACTCTTTGTCACGCGACTATTAAGGCGAGGAGCTAGGAGCTGGAATCTAGGAGTTAGGAGGGAACGCGGTCTGACGTGGAACACGCCGGGATACAAGGGACGCGTGTGCCGAGCTCAACGGATGGGACCTATGGGACTTATGAGGAGCCCTTGACATTAGTCCTATAGGTCCCATGATTCCCATCCTCTCACCTGCCACACCCCGCTCCTCCTAACTCCTAGATTCTAGCTCCTAGCTCCTTTACTCACTCTCCGGTCCGCTACCACTTGGTATTCTCAGCAGTGGCAATGTCCGGGTCGATTGGCCGGATTTCTAAGAAGAGGCCATAGTCGAGGCAAGGATTTCCGGTGGCGATTTCAGCGGCTTCATCGAGGCTGTTAGCGACAGCGAACCAAAAACCACCGATCACTTCCTTCGATTCACCGAACGGTCCGTCGGTGATTACGTTCTTCCGGCTGACGGTTTTTCCTTCGTACGTTAGCCGCTGCCCGTGCTTCATCTTGCCTTCATCAACCAACCGATCAAGCCAGACATAGAACTGGTCGATAACCTTGGCTATTTGCTCTCGCGAAGCCGTTTTATCCCATTGGCCCCTGCAGATTACGAGATATTCGGACGGGGATGATGTGGTGGTCATAGTGATTTTTAAAGAGCATCTGATCGCGCGCAGTGGCACACTGCGCTGGTGTCCTGCTGTGTCAGAAAATTCAACTTCAACAGTCGAATTTTCAAGGGAGCCGTTTCGCCGCAATATTTTCTTCTAGAATCCGTTTGATCTCGGCCACCGTTTCAGGGTGAGCGATTAAGGCGGCGTGCCCTGCTGGAACGATTTTCTCTGACTCGGCTCCGTCCAAATGAGAGCTTTGATAGTCGACAACTCCATCTGAACTATCGGGTCCATTGTTGTCTCCCAGGTACCCTATAATGCTGTGAAAAGGTACCCTGATCGGTAACTCCGCGAGCTCGTCCAACATTGGGTTTGGCGCCAGTGAGATGAGGCTGGTTGGTCCGCCGTGCGCGCTCACTCGAGCGAAGTAGGGATTCAGAGTTCCAGGATATTGCTTTTCAAATTCTTTCAACAGATGAGCCGGACCCTGCGAATGGCGTATTAGCCGGTTACCGACACTGCCGACGATCCCACCGGCCAGGTAGCTTCCTCGATGCGGGGTCGCCAAAAAAATAACCCGATCGATGGACGGCTGATGCCGGAAGAAGAGATACTGTAAGATCAAGGCCTTTTCGTCAGCCGGCAGTACCAAACTGTCCAGGGGTTTGTTCGCCAACGCATTCCAGAGCGCGTCGCCAGAGTCGGAGACTAAAGTGTGCGCCAACAATCCACCCATGCTATGAGCCACAACGACGACGTGACGCGAGGCCATCGCATTGCCGCTTGGATCAAATAAATGCTGGGTTCGTTGCAACTCTTCTCGGAGTTGGGCAGCGCTCTCGAAAACCGATTGGCCGGTTGGATAAAGAAAAAACCATGGCTGATAGTGCTCGATAACCTTGGGGTCCTCGCAGAGATCGTTCACTAGGTTTTGCCAGGAAATTGGAGAGGAAAGCAGCCCGTGAATGAAGAGAATGGGAATCTTATCCGGATCGTAAGGATGAATCAGGTAGATGCCGGTCGCGAACCTGGGATTGTCGGGTCTGATAAACGCCTCGAAGGCGCTCCCTGCTACCTTTCGGGAGTGCGAGTAGAGTACAGCTAAGGTAGCGGTATAATCGGCCGCGATAGGATCCGGACTCGCATCGGACCGGGCTACGGCCGGGTCGAACGCGTCGTATAGTTTAAGCACGGGTGGGCCGCCCGGCGGCGTTTCTTTGACGGCAGTTAATCCCAGCACAATCCCACTGCTTGGATAGTGTTTCTCCTGAGGTGTGCTTTCTGGATTTTTACGGTAAATGACAAGCGGCGTCCCTTTTCCGGCAACTTTGTATTCATTGCGCAGACCTTTCTCGTGGATTGAGTCTGCGAGCAGGACTTCGTCACCTTTGGCCAAATATTTGAACGATTCTGATCGGAGACAAGGCGTCCAATCCACCTTAACCCGTTCACCTTGCCAGAGTATCTCGGGCTTGGTGAAATCCGGGTCGATCTGGGTTTTCGCCAAATAGGAAACCGCGACCGTGTGAGCGCATCCGGACACAAGAAAGCAGATCAGGATCCAGTTAAGACGGGCGGTTAGCGTTCTGACGCAGTCCATGCAGGCATCCTTACGCGTTGGCCTCAAGTCCAGCGGCTTTTAGCTTGCGAGGCCAGGCCGCGAGAGTAAATGCGGCGGCGGCATCGACGAATACCGAGAAATTGAGCGGTGCTTTGATACCAAACGAGACGGTCATAGCGACCGCGAAAAGAGCGAACAGTGCGGCACTGGCCAAGGCAGCCGGACGAGGGAATATGTCCAGGATGAGAGCAAACGCTAACAGTGCCTCTGTCGCGCTGGCGAAAACCGCCAGAGACGGTGCTAACGCGCTAGGCAAGAAGCTGTTAACCTTTGCCGTGTAAGCGACGAAATGAGCCCAGTCCCCCCAGGACACGTTGGCGGTGCCTGGCGGTCCCCAAAATCCGAAGCGATCCGCCACAGCGGAAAGCAAGGTTAGAGCGATCGCCCAGCGTAACACGATGGGTGCGATCTTAGTCAGAAAGTTGCCCTCTCCGGAC